>CAZZHO010000027.1:0-14841 GCA_964653795.1 uncultured Roseivirgaceae bacterium
AAACATTGTTGCTTGTTGTTGTGGCGGTTGTGATGGCTAGTTGCAGCAATAAAGAAACTGAAGCGAGAATCGCTAAACTAGAAGGTAAAGTAGCAGAACTTGAAGCGCGCGGTGGCACATCAAGACCCGCTACAGTAGCTAGTACACCAGCTGCTGCTACTCCTGAGGTAAAACCTGATGGCCCGCTACCGGCATTTGCATTTGCTCAGTCTGAGCATGATTTCGGAACCATTACAGAAGGTGACATAGTAGATCATGTTTTCGCTTTCACTAACGACGGGGATCAGCCATTGGTAATTTCAAGTGCTACGGCATCTTGTGGATGTACAGTTCCTGTATGGCCTAAAGAGCCTATCCCAGTAGGAGGAACAGGTGAAATTAAAGTTCAATTTAACAGTCGAAACAAGCCTGGTATCCAAAACAAAACGGTTACTATTACGGCTAATACTTATCCTAAAATCACACGTTTGAAGATCAAAGCGAACGTGGTTAAAGAAGCAAATCCTTCATAAATGATATTTAAATCCCTTTTATTGCAAGCCGGAGCCAACTACGGACAATTCATCATGTTGGGTGGTATGGTTGCGGTTTTCTATTTCTTCTTCATACGTCCTCAGCAGAAAAAGCAGAAGGACACGAAAAAATTCATTGAGGCAATTAAGAAAGGAGATCAGATCGTTACTTTAGGAGGAATTCACGGTAAGATTGTCTCAGTGGATGAGGATACTGTGACACTAGACGTAGACCGTGGTAATAAGTTGGTAGTAGAGAAGTCTTCAATTTCGCTGGAAGCTTCTAAGCGATACCAACCAAAATCATGAAGTCATGACCTAAATGGCGAAAAAGGGTTCAAAAGGATTGAAAAACTGGAAGGTAGTGGTGCTATCATTGATTGGTGCCACTACCTTTTGGTTTTTTAACGAATTGAATAAAGAGTACACCACAAGGCTCATTTATCCATTAGAATTCAATTTCCAGCGGGATAGCGTAGTGGTAATGAGGCCACTGCCCGAAACTATCAATGTAGATGTGACCAGTGGAGGTTGGAATCTGCTACGCAGGACATTTATTCTATTCAATCCCACGCCTATCACAATTGAGCTTTTCAATCCCACACTCATAAAGTTCTATACCAGGGCAACGATGATGCCTATTGTCACGGAACAGCTCGATGAGTTAAAAGTGAACTACTTGGTTACCGACACACTATTCTTCGATATCGAAGAAAAAGAGAGTAGAATCATTCGTTTGGAAGTGGATTCCTCCAATGTCAGGCTTAGGGATGGTTATAGAATTGTCTCCTCTATCAATCTTTCACAAGATTCAGTCGAAATTATAGGCCCAAAACGTATCGTGGATACGCTCAGCAGTCCTTTGGTTGTGACAGTTGATGAGAATAGAATTGATGATGACTTTGATGATCAGGTAGCAGTTAGGTTGCCAAGGCCTGATGTCAATATCTCTATTCCTGAAGAGATATCCGTGTCGTTTGAGGTGGACAGGTTTGATCGCATTGCGGTGGAAGTACCTTTCGAGGCTATTAATTTCCCGGAAGATTCCAGTGCATATCCGGCACAAGAGACCATGGAGATTCAGTTTACTGTCAGGCGAGCCATTAGACAAGTTGACTATGATGCATCAGACTTTGGACTGACCTTGGATTACAACCTTTTTGAAGAGACTGATTCTACAGTTGCACCTATACTTATTTATTTTCCGGAGGAGGCAGAAGAAATTGACTTGGTGCCGGAAATGGTTAAAGTAATTATACCCGAAAATTGAGAGCTTATGGGCTTACGGGTGGAATAGGCGCTGGTAAAAGTACAGTAAGCAGGATCTTAAAACTGATAGGAGTCCCAATCTACGATGCCGATACCGAGGCGAAGCGACTTACATATTCCGATCCGGATATCTTAAGTGGTATAGCTTCTATTTTTGGAGCCGAGTCGGTCAAAAACGGTCATTTTAACAGAGATTTTGTAGCAAAAGAGGCTTTTGCATTTCCTCAAAAGTTGGATGAACTCAATAAGATTATTCATCCTGTAGTTGCCAAGGACTATCAGCAATGGGTAACCAGGCAAAACGTCTCCTATGTAATTAGAGAGGCCGCTATTCTTTTTGAAACAGGAGGACACAAAGACCTGGATGGTACTATTTTGGTTTCAGCTCCTATTGCCATCAGGATCCAGCGGGTGTTGAAAAGGGACCCGCACCGAGATGAAAAGCAGGTCGAACAGATAATCAATCGTCAATGGCCTGAAGAGAATAAGAAAGAGCTTGCTGATTTCTTCATTGAAAATGGAGATGATCAGCTTTTACTTCCCCAGGTATTACGCTTACACGATCAACTTTTGAGATAATGATTTACCATTTGATTTCAAGCCCTAGAAACTTGTCTACTGCCATGATGTACAGTTTTCATCATAGGGGAGATACGTTGGTGGTGGATGAGCCTTTTTATGGGTACTATCTTAAGAAGACTGGAAAACAGCACCCAGGTTATCAGGAAATTATTCAAACTATGATCAATGATTCCGCTGATGTTATAGCGGGATTTGGTAGAAATGGGAGGTCTAAACCACATCTATTCATTAAGGATATGGCACATCACCTGATAGACATGGATATATCCTTTATCAATGAACACACGCCTATTTTTCTTATTCGCAATCCAAAGCAGTTAATCGCATCATTTGCCCAGGTGATTCCAAATCCTAAGATGGAGGACGTAGGATTGAAGCGACAGTATGAAATATTTCAATTTTTAAAAGAGCATGGTAGCAAGTGTATTGTGGTAGACTCGGGAGATTTGATAGAGAACATTCGACCATTCATGGAAGAGCTATGTACCCGACTCGATTTGGATTTTAAGGAAAGCATGATCTCATGGCCGAAGGGAGCGATTGCGGAAGATGGTATCTGGGCTAAATATTGGTATAAGAACATTCATCAAAGCACAGGATTCAGTAAACAAAAAACTTCGGACAGAGCCTTGCCAAAAAACTGTGAAGAACTCTACCAGGAATCGAAGATTTATTACGATGAATTGTCTAAATATGCCTTGAAAGTTTGATGATATGTTACAAAGCTACAATCCAAAAAATGCAGATATTAAGGTCTGGGTAGGCCAACAATTACTACATAGATCTGAAGCGAAAGTTTCTGTATTTGATAGTGCTGTACAAGGTGGAGACGCCATTTGGGAGGGCCTTAGAATTTACAAGGAAGGGGCGTTTTGTCTTGATCGTCACCTGAAGAGGCTGCATGAGTCGGCCAAAGCTTTGGCTTTTAATGATGTGCCTGACTTTGACTTTATGAAGTCCGCTATCTGTTCGACCCTAGAGGCCAATGGCATGCAAGATGATACGCATATCAGGCTTACTTTGACAAGGGGAGAAAAGGTTACCTCCGGCATGGATCCCAGATTGAACCAAAGTGGGAGCTGTTTGATCGTATTGGCGGAATGGAAGCCTCTGGTTTATGACAATGAAGGCGGCATCAAAGTAATATCAAGCTCCATACGAAGAAATAACCCTCAGTTCCTCGACTCAAAAATTCATCATAATAACCTATTAAATAATATCCTGGCGAAGATTCAAGCGAACGTAGCAGGGGTAGATGCAGCAATTATGTTGGATAGCAATGGTTTTGTTGCAGAATTGAATGACACAAATCTTTTTATGGTGAAAGATGGTGTGCTGTTGACTCCCCATGCCGATGCTTGTCTACATGGAATAACGCGTGGGTTGGTTTTGGAAATTGCCCAAGAATTGGGTGTCCCGACAGTGGAAAGGAACCTGTCTTTAGTGGAATTCATCAATGCTGATGAAATATTTGCGACCGGTACTATGGGAGAATTAACTCCTGTCAATGAAGTCGATGGTAGAGATACCTCATCTTCCAGAGAGCTTACGGTTAAGTTGCAAAATGCCTTCAAAAAGAAGATACCTGGCCTTTGTCAGCCGCTTTGACCTTGGTCTGTGAACATTTATACAACTCTTGGTCAACGAGGATTCTTCCGGCTTGGTAGCATAGTCCAAACCCTGTTACTAAAAGTTTTTTAACTTTTAGAGTCTAACCGCCACCGTTATCATGAAAATTTTGCTTGTCGATGATCACAAAATCATCCGGAACATACTCGGCACTTTCTTGAACCAGAAACTCGATGCTGAGATAGTACAGGGGAACAATGGAATTGAGGGCATCAACCTTTTCAATAAGGAAGAATTTGATTTAGTGATTGCGGACATCAATATGCCCAGAATGGATGGCATTGAGATGGTGAAGGAAATAAGGCAAGTGTCAACAGACACCCCCATCATCGCTCTATCTATGATGGATGATTCCGTTAGTATAAAGAAGATGCTAATAGCCGGCGCTTCAGGTTATGTCTTGAAGGAAGGAGACACCTCCGAGTTGCTAAAGGCGATCGAAAAAGTGATGGCAGGGGAGGCTTATTATTCGAAGGCAGTAGCGGAGACTATTATGTCCAGCCTGCTGGATAGCAAAACTTCGCAAAAGGATTCGGAGCTGACCAAGAGAGAATTAGAGGTCTTGGAGTTGATGTTCAATGAACTCAGCAACCAAGAGATAGCCGACAAACTATTTATCAGCCTTCGTACTGTGGAGACTCACAAGCATAATATCATGGAAAAAACTGGGGCTAAAAATATGGCGGGTTTAGTGAAGTATGCTATCCGAAATAAGCTTTTTGATGGCCTTTTTTATTAGTATCTAAAGCATAACTCTTTCTATAACAATAGAGATATCGTGCGGAGCGGTCTCATCTCCTCCGAAATAAGGGAATAGCAAGTAATAAATTCCTCTACGGCAACTGTTTGATCTTTCAACAGATATCGTTTCGTTATCAAATTCAAAAATGTATTGGTCCTCAGTTACTTCTATTGAATAGAATTTTTTTGTGTCAATGGAGGTCTCGCCGATTTTGAAGATCTCCCTTTGGCCATCGACATACGTGTAGGTCAAGACTTCAATTCTATCCTCAATCCACCTCCATCCGAAGCGAGCACTATTTTCGTGATGGTGGGAATTGCAATCTGAGAACCCAAACAACTTGTTCGTATCCCATTGATTTTCAGCTATTTTAGAACTATATATAGCAGTATTATTGAATGTAGCAAAGAATCGCAGCTTGTCTGTTTGGAGCAGTTCTACTTTGCGTGTGGAATGATGGTTTCCTTTTTTGATTTGATAAAGTTCAATCGGATTTAGAACTCTTTCCTCGCAACTCAACGATATGATGGTCAATAAAATGGGCGCAATTTTCAATAGCTTCATAGCTGATGAATTGAGATCTGCACCTCTACCAATTCGCTAAGGTCTTGGATTATTTCCACCATTTGCGTGTCACGCCAATCTACATACCATACAATAGAGGTTGGTGCTCCTATCGAGTTTAGCAATTGAAAAAGTTGAATGATGTACTTTACTGTCATACAGTTCATATTTTTCATTTGTAAATGCAAGGAGAATGTCTTGTCTGTGGAAAGATGTGTTTGTACCATCAATAGTACATTCTTGTATAAAAATTCCACCTCCGGTGAGAGGCTTTCACCTTGAATGAATAGTAGGTTTTTTTCGATCAGGAACCGTACACTTGGCATTGAAGTGCCTGACTTTATATAGATAGACTTGGTTTCGTTTTTTTCGGTTGTTAGTGTATTGCTAGTTGTGATAGTTTCCATTTGTGTGAGTAGTTTTTTAGTGGGGGAGTTTCAAAAAAATACGGGCACCTATTGCGGCTTGACCAGCTCGATACCCCATGGTGAATCCAGTCTCAATGAATCGATTCCAGGTGATTGAAGTCAGGAGCTTTGGAGTGACAATAAAGTATTGACGGTTTGCAAACCCCGCCTGTAAAAGACCTCCAATAGCCACTTTTCCACACTTGGGCATCATGGCGTTGACCTCTAATCCTTGAAATTCATGGTTTAGAACTGAAATTTCGTTACTCAGCAATTGAGTGGACTGGAAGAAATATGCTACTCCAAAGTTTCTGTGGTGCTGAGCACCGATACTGAATCCTTTCTGAACTCCAAAAATGGTTTGTTCCATATAAGTGCTTCCGACCAGTGATTGTGCATTTACTTTGATAATAGACAGGAAAAGGATGATCACGATGATGGCAATCAGGCGCACTCTAAATTTGATAGCAGCATACAGCCTCTTTTCGATATGGATAGTGTTTTTCATTTTGGTAGTATTAGGGTTACGAGTAGCACTAGCAAGAACCAGATGATGAGAATAGCTTTTCGGGAGCTATACCTGAATAATTCTTTTATAATATGCATGACTCCTAAAGGTTGATCATTAAGCTTGCCCTATAGGTTGGTCTCATAGTTCTGGTGCCTAATCCCGCTCCAACTGTGATTTGCTTTATTGGAGAGTAATGCGCCAGGACTCCCGGGGTAATGATGAAAGTCTCGCCATTCACCACTCCCGTTCTAATGTTCAATTTCACATTGGCCTTCGCATAGCCTATCATTGGATAGTTAAAGTATATACCGTAAAATTCTCTTTCCATCCATCTCCTTCGGTGCTCGCTCACGCCAGCATTTTCTTGAGCAGTTTGATAGAACCCTCCGAGCTCGATCTGGTTGTCCCACTGGTATCCTAAAGAACTTCCAAATTTTGGACTCACATGTGTTCTTTCCACAAATGTGCTTGCTTGTAAATTTTGACCTATAGAAGCTAATGATAGGCCGCAGAAAAATATAGTAATAAAGTGTCTTAGCGTTTTCATATTGTTACTGGTTTATGATTCAAAATTGAATTCAAAAGCCGCCAGTAAATAGAGAGAAAAGACCAGAATGAGTTTTCAGTTTTTTGAGTAGAAAAAGTTCGAAAAACCCGAGATTGAAATTGAGTGTTTTGCGTAGATTCTACTGGTCGATATACATAGTCAGTTCGACCTTTCTTTTAGTACATTCATCTGGTATTCTTACTTAAAATGCCCCTTTAAATGCGTATATTACAGTATACCGCTAACAGTGTTCACATGGATATATTATTGGTAGATGATCATAAAGTATTGAGGAATGCATTGGGCTCGACGTTGCAAGATGAGTTAGATGCAAATGTCACTTATGCAAATAATGGAATCGAAGCTTTCAACATTTCTAAAGAGTCGAAATTTGATTTGATAATTTCGGATGTCAATATGCCTCAACTCGACGGAATTGAACTTGTAAAGAAGTTGCGAGAGTCAGGTAATGAGACGCCTGTTATTGTCTTATCGATGATGGATGATTCCGTAAGTATCAAAAAAATGCTCAAAGCAGGAGCTAATGGGTACGTTCTAAAGGAGGGAGATACTAAAGAACTATTGAAAGCCATTGACAAAGTCAGTCATGGCGAAAATTACTTTTCATCTGCTGTGACGGAGACGATCATGACCAGTCTTTCTGATAGTCGGGCTGCTCATAAAGATGCAGACTTAACTAAAAGAGAGCTCGAGGTTTTGGAGTTATTATTCAATGAACTTTCAAACCAGGAAATTGCTGATAAACTATTCATCAGTTTAAGGACAGTGGAGACCCACAAGCACAATATCATGGAGAAGACCGGTGCGAAGAACATGGCAGGCCTGGTCAAGTTCGCTATTCGTCATAAGCTATTCGACGGCATGTTCTATTAAAGGACAGGCGTTACTTCCTTGGCCTGAGTTTGACCACAGTTCCAGCATCTATCTTAGAGCTAATTGTGAGATTGGAGTTGACTTCATGAGCTCTCTCTTGCATGTTCTGAGTCCCAAAACCATTTCCTACCTCTCTTTCAGAGAATCCTATGCCAAAATCTATGATGTCCATAAAGAAAAGGCTATAGTTTCTTACGATTACCCTTATCTGCTTTGATTTTGAATACTTAATCGAATTGGAGAGTGCTTCTTGGTAAATTCTGAAGAAATGATTGGCTCTTTTCAGGTCAACTATTGATTCCTCACCGTGCCATTCCACGATGATCTCTCCCGGATAGATTTTAGTCATTTTTTCAGCCAGATTTTCAAACGTATTCTTCAGGCTATCCTGGCTGACCGTGATGCCGAAGTTGTTGATGATGAGACGACTTTCCTTGATCATAGCATCTAGCATTTCATCTAACTCATCATAGTCTTCGTGCAGCTCTTCTCTTTTTGTTCGTAGCATCAGCCTGGTGCCTACCAACATTTGGCCTATGCTATCATGTATATCTCTTGCAACCCTTAGTCGATCTTCCTCCTGACTGATGATCTCTTTTACTTCTCGCATTTTCTCGTCATTGATATTTCTAAGGGTCAGAAATGTCTTGATCGGTTTGCCCGCTTCGTCTAATTCCAGCACGCTCATAATGCCCTCGTACCAACAATATTGATCTTTGATTTTGATTTGAAAGTCGCAGTTGAAATGTTGGATTTCGCCTGCCGAAAGCTCTCGCAACCTCCTTTGGCATAAGTCAGCATGCTCAGGTCGTGCTGAGCTTAGAAGCGCTTCCAGTGTTTCGACTTCCAGAACTGGGAAAGAGGCGGCATCTATTTCATGCTTCTTCCTTATTGTTTTCATCTGACCAGTAGCCAAATCAATGTCAAAAGCCAGTAATCCACCAGTACGTAGCACGGATTTGAGCCTCTCCACATCTTGGACTAGCTGTGCTTTCATTTTTTCGTCGGCACTTTTGTCTTGAACTACCGACCAGATGAACTCATTTCCGAGTGCGTCTTGTGTAAGAACACCGTTGAGTAGGACAGGCACCAGTTCTCCACTTTTAGTCTTATAGTGTTTATGGTATGGACCATACCGGCCAGATGACCTTAAATGTTCCAGCTGAGTTTTTTCTTCTGCCTCATAATTTTTTGGTGTCAGATCCCAATAAGACATTTTATTTAGTTCCGATCTGGAGTAGCCTGTGAATCGTTCGAATTCCGGATTGATTTCCAAAAACTCTCCACTCATGGCATTTTTAGCAATGCCAATGTGAACGCTCTCAAAGAATTTGCGAAGATTTTCGTCTCTAAGTTTAAGTTCTTTTTGGGCAATATATTCTTGTGTTATATCCTGAACCGTGCCTTGGGCATTGATTAAGTTGTCCTCTTCATCATATTCGAAAAAAGCATTTTCCTCAACATATTTGGTATCTCCACCATTGGTAACAACTCGATGTATTACATGGAAAGGTTTCTTTGCTGCTGAGCACTCTTTGAATTGCCCGTCGACAAACTCTCGATCGTCTGGGTGAACATATGAAAAATATAGGTCGACTGTAGGCTCAAATGATTGGGGTTTTTCACCAAAGATTCTGAAGATCTCATCTGACCAATCCAGCACTTCTGATTGTGTCTTGTATTTCCAACTTCCTAGTCTGGAAAGCCTCTGAGCCATGGCTAGTTGCTCATTCTTTTCAGTGAGCATAAGTTCCTGTGCCTTCCTTTGAGAGATGTCGCGTACGATTGAAAAATTGATGGTTTCCTGACCTATTCGTATCTTTTTCCTATTGATCTCTACCGGTATGGGCACTCCTTTTTTTGAAGTATGAATTCTTTCTACTACCTCTGATTCTCCGATCTTGGCCGACTGGGCCATTTTTCGGTATTCATTGGGTCCGGTAATTTCCTTGTCTAGAATACCTATGAATTCCCCAATCAATTCATCCGCTTTATATCCAGTGGTTTGAACTATCCCGTGATTTACGTCGAGTATGATACCATTCTTATCCATGGTGAGGATACCATCACTGGTGGTATCAAACAATGTTCTTAATTTACTCTCGGATTTCTTCAGCGCACGGTCGGCAATTACTTGTTCAGAAACATCCCTGGCCACAGCATAATAAGTACCATCATGAGGTCGGGTATTCCATTCGAAAAAGCGGTATTCACCGTTAGCAGTTCTGTATCTATTTCGAAAACTTATAGCCTGATCACCGGTATCAAGTTTAGTCATTTCCTCGACCGTAGGCTGGATATCTTCAGGGTGAAGAAACTTTAGAAAATCCCCCTCCATCAGTGTTTTTTGATCATATCCTAGCGTTTCGGTAAATCTTCTGTTTAGTTCCAGGAATTTACCGTCAGTGCTAGCCAAACAAAAATGGTCCTGAGCCAGGTCAAAGAATCGTTTATATTTTGTAAGGTCTTCTCTATTTTTTATTTGTTCATCAATATCCACGGTTAGCCCAACCATGCTTGTAGGTTTTCCGAACTCATCTGTGACAACATGTACATATTCCTTTGCCCAGATATACCGCCCATCACCTCGTTTAAATCTAAATTCAAAATGATGTGAATGGCCTTTCTCAGTCTGAGTGGCGCAATACGTCAACACTTTATCTCTATCATCAGGATGAACATGGTCTTGCCAGAAGGTGGGGCTGGACATCCACTCTTGTGGGGTATATCCTAAAATTTCCTCAACTCTCTCAGATATAAAGGTGAATTCGAAATTGCTAGGGTCCACTTCCCAGATTACTCCATCTACGGTATTGATAATTTGCTCCATCCTGGCTTTAGAGTTTGCCAGCTTCTTTTGGATAAGATTCCGTTCTGTAATGTCTCGGGCTATACCTAGAACCCCAATAATATTTCCTTCACTATCATAGAATGGGGCTTTCGTGGTTTCAACGTCTATGATTTTTTCAACCGATTTGTAATGCAAAGTTTCCTCATTGCTCGAAGGCCTTCCTAAGTTCATGGCTTTGATATCATGCTTTCGAAAGAAATCAGCTGTTTCTTTAGGGACAAAGTCGCAATCTCTCTTTCCCACAATATCTGATTCCGGTGCTCCATAGAGTCTTTCGAATTCGTCATTGCAGGCTAGATACCGGCCCTCAGGATCCTTCATCCAAACAAGGTCCGGGATGGTATTGATCAGAGTCTTCAGTTTTTTACGCTCAGCTTCGACTTGTTTTAGTGCCTTCTGTTTTTCAGTAGCATCTCGGCATACAAATAAGTATTTTCCTCCGGCCAAATCCACTTCCTTGATATCTATTAGGAGGTTGTGAGTCGCTCCATCCTGATCTACGATGGTCTTCTCCATGTTCTTTAATAAAAGACCTTCTGGGTGAATATGATTGCTAATCCAATCCCGGTAATCGCTTCCTATAAGCGCATCAATTTGCTCAAGCTCTTTAATCTGAGATGTACTTTGTTTAAAAATGAAATCGACATTGGGGCAGACGAATTTGAAATATCCATTTTCATCCGTGATGAAGACAGCATCTGACATCTGACTGAGTATGTCAAAATACATCTGACTGTTCGACAATCGAGCGCTGATGTCCTGAAATAGAATAATGAACTCACCCTCTTTGGGGCAATAACTGGACAGCTCATAGTCGTTTCCTTGATAGGATACTACCTCTGAGAAGCTCTGATTTGAAAAAGCAACATCAGAATACTTTGAAAGCCACTTTTCTCTTTTGCCTGCATAGAAGCCTGCGAAAGTATCAATTTTACTTTTTCCAATTAGATCATTTGGTTCCAACTGAAAGTAAGTGGCAAAAGACGGGGAAGTCTCCAGAAAAATAGCATCAGATGGAGTTCCTGTTTCATCTAGCAGGATTTTGCACCTAGCGTAGCCAATAGGTTTATTTGATCTTCTAGAAGACCTGTGTTCCTTTGGTCTCTCCTCCAAGCCTGTCTGTACCGATAGATTTCCTTCCCTCATTTCAAATCAGATTGATACTCTCACGTGAATTTTAAAGGTAGTTTTTTAGCTATCATAAGTTCTATGTAATTCACGTACTTCAGGATATCAGAGTATTCACTAGAGGGTATAAAAAAAGCCCTCTAAAGGGCTTTTATATTTGATTTCGGAATGCCTTAATTCATAGGTTTATACATGTAGCCGAGAGTGGCGCTAAGTGTCGCCTTGAGGCCCATCATGAGCCCGCTATCATCTACATAAAAATCCGGAGTGTGATGCGGTGCTGCATCCTTAGGATCCGTCCCTTCTGGACAACCTCCAATGAAGAAGTAAAAGCTTGGGACCTTCTCTGCGAAGAAGGAGAAATCCTCGGCTCCTGTTTTAGCATTGACTAAATAGACATTTTCCATTCCAACCCCGTTTTGAATAAATGGCAAGACATGAGCCGTAAGCTTTGGGTCATTGTAGGTAACAGGTACGCCTTTAGTTATTTCCAGCTCCACCTTAGCACCCATACTTTCGCCAATATTAGTTGCTACCCTTTGGAAATCGCCGTGCAGTTTGTCCTGCATTTGAGGGTCAAGTGTCCTGATCGTACCGATCATCTCTACCTCTTCGGGAATAATGTTGTTTCGAACGCCACCACGTATCAACCCCACTGATATAACAGCTGCTTCTTTAGTTAGCTCTGTTTGGCGGCTGATAATTGTTTGTATGCCATTGATAATTTGCGCGGCAGTCACCACAGGATCTATACCAGACCATGGCGCTGAGCCGTGAGATTGCTTTCCTTTAATTTTCATCACCCATCTGTCTGCTGCGGCCATGGAACCGCCTGGCTTATAAGTAAGCTTACCAGCGGGTGTTTGAGAGTTGATGTGTAAACCAAACATTACGTCCACATCTGGATTTTGAAGAACACCTTCTTTTACCATTAGTTTAGCTCCACCTTCTTCGCCAGGAGGGGCTCCCTCTTCCGCAGGTTGAAAGACGAATTTTACTATACCCCGTAAATCAGACTTCATCCCCGCAAGGACTTCTGCTACAGCCATCAGGATTGCGACGTGAGTATCGTGACCACAAGCATGCATCACGCCCGTTTCAATATTGTTGTAAGTCGAGGTGACTTTTGATGCCCATGGGATATCCACTCTTTCGGTGACAGGTAAGGCATCCATATCAGCTCTTAATCCGATGACAGGTCCGGGCTTACCTCCTTTGAGGATACCGACTACCCCGGTCTTAGCAATTCCGGTTTGGACTTCAATTCCCAGAGACTTAAGATGAGCCGCGACCTTTTCAGCTGTCTTAAATTCCCTATTCGATAGTTCAGGGTTTTCATGTATGTCGTGACGCCATTCTATCATCTTGGCCTCAACTTTTTCTGCCATTGTCATAGCTTTTTTAGAAACTTTTGATGGCTGAGATACAGCAGGCGGCAATAATGTTAGAAGTAGAAGAACAATTGCCAGGAAGGTTTGAAGATTTTGCTTTTTGAAGCTCATAAGCCTGATTTTTTCTTAAAAATATGAATTGGATAAAGGAGGTGCAAAATAACAGGGGTTTACGACATTTGCCGCCGGTTAACATTTGCTGAGAATGACCCTTCGTCAACATATGAAAAAAAATGTGTCCCTGGCCACGCCGGTAGTAATCGGGCAACTAGGGCATATCATGGTGTCCGTTGCGGATACGGCAATGGTAGGGCAAGTCGGTGTTGTTCCGTTAGCTGCCTCCACTTTTGCTGGTACTTTCATAGCCATTCTCATGTTGTTCGGAATTGGTGTGTCTTATGCCCTGACGCCACTAGTTGCAGCTGAAGAAAATGATGGCCCGAAGATTTTGAAATATGTCCAAAATTCTTTGCTGGTCAATACTTTACTGGGCTTTCTAATAGTATTCATAATCTTCTTGATTTCTCCATTTCTTGATTCCTTTGGTCAGGAGGAATCAGTTGCTGAAGCTGCCAGATCTTATTTGCTGATCGCTGGAAGTTCGCTTTTGCCGCTGATGATTTTTCAGACTTTCAGGCAATTCTCTGAAGGGAAATCCAATACTCTGAACCCCATGATTGTATCAATCAGTGCCAATCTGTTGAATGTTGGTCTTAACTACATTTTCATTTTCGGAAAGCTTGGTTTGCCGGAGATGGGGTTAGATGGAGCTGGTTGGGCAACTTTCATTTCAAGATTACTAATGGCAATTATGATGATCTTGATAATTCGTAAGGAATTGGCTGGCTTTGTGATGGAATTTCAGGCTGCCCTCGTCATGAAATTAGTTCGAATAGGAGTGCCTTCTGGTTTACAATACATATTCGAAGTGAGTGCTTTTGCTATCGCGGCCATTATGGTCGGTTGGTTAGGAGCAGAAGCTTTAGCAGCTCATCAAATCGCATTGAATATGGCAGCTATTACCTATATGGCAGCAACGGGAATAGCGTCAGCTGCACAAATTAGGGTAGCAAATCAGATGGGACTCAGAGACAAGACGACTTTGCGGGAGGCAGGCTTTACTTGCTTCATTCTAGTGACTGCTTTTATGACTTTTTGCGGAGCGGTATTCATTGTATTCAGAGATTATCTACCAGCTTTATATATCGATAATCCTGAGGTCCAAAGTCTTGCTTCTTCTTTGCTCATAATAGCAGCGGCTTTTCAGATATCAGATGGTTTACAAGCTGTGGGTTTGGGTGTTTTGAGGGGACTTACTGATGTTAAGGTTCCGACACTGGTGACCTTTACAGCATTTGCTGTAGTGGCGATCCCGCTTGGCTATGTTTTCGGCTTTGAAATGGAATTGGGGGTGAAGGGAGTGTGGTATGCACTATCCATTGGGTTGACCATAGCGGCCATTTTGCATATGACCCGATTTCGATCCCTCACTAAAAAGCTGAAATTTAGTTCTTAGGTCAATTGAGATTTTAGTTTGGAGACTCCTTTAGTTCTCTTGCCGAGATGAAGATTTTGTTTTCTTCTTGCCAGAGGACAAGCCCAAAGCCTTCAGGTGTTTCGAAAAACCATTCTCCCTCGTCCGAATTCGAAGTTCCATACATTTCCAGGGCTTTCTGATAAGTATCAACATTCAATGGGTAGTCAATAGATAATTCATAGAGAATTTGATTTTCTGAGTTGCTTAGATAGTAGGTCAGACTTTCGAATTCATTGCCTGGCCTCACTTCTTTGAATGCAAGGAGTGTTGAATCAGT
>CAZZHO010000027.1:14941-32913 GCA_964653795.1 uncultured Roseivirgaceae bacterium
CTGTTTCGCACAGTTTTTTTTGCTATATTAGAATTAGACTTTTCCGCTAAAAAATATTGCCGAACTAAGATGCTTGTTATTAAGACTTTTCGAAAAGTGCTGGTATCAGTTCTTTTCCCGCTACTTTTAATCGCCAACACTTCATTAGCCCAGGAATCGAAGGATAGTTGGGAGACGATTTTTGCGAAAGCGCAAACTCAATACTACAAGGGTAAATACCATAAAGTACCAAAAAAGCTCAAGAAGCTAAAGAAGAAACTGCTTGCTAGTCAATATGGCAATGACTCTACCGTACTAGGTATGGCCTATGTCCTTGAGGCTATTGCCGCCGAAGGCAAAACCGATTATGCAGAAATGTCTGCAAAGTCTATGCTGGCTATGGAGCTGCTGGAAAATAATAAAGATCAAAACCCCTATGCTTACGCTACTGGCATGTTACGCCTTGTAGACCTCTATCAGCATTATGGTAATTTCATAATAGCTGATTCTGTTTTAGGAATTGTGGAAGATCATTTGGCTGATTCCGGTGAGCTTCTTCTGAAGGAGGAAACAAAGCTTCGTAGGGCGATCCAGCTTGTAGAAACCGGTCAATATATTGAAGCCAAGGGCTCACTCTCTGAGCTGGTTGAATCCTGGGCTTCCACTCGACAATCGGGATACTCTGATGTCAGTGCTGGTGAAGGTGACAAAGCTTATCTGGATGATCTTTGGGGAAGAATAATAGCTTATTCTATAAAGGCCAGGACGAAAAGAGGAGAGTTTCAAGCCGCAGATTCTGTTTATAATATTTACAGAAAAAGTCTGGTCAAACTTTTACCCTCTACTTCTTTTGGTGCCACAATGTTTGGTTTGGCATATGCTTCAAATGCGTATGAATGGCAGAACTATAAAGAAGGCCGAAAGCGGTTTAACAAGCTAATCAAGGCCAAACCGACACCATCTTTTAAAGAGACCATACTTGAGGAGGCCTTAGTTGTCAATATTCTGGCAGAAAAAGAGAAAGATGCTCTGGCGACTAAAGACGCAATTGAAAAAGTCCTGAAGAAAGGCAAGGCAAGTAAGAAATATCAGAAATTAAAAAATGAATTGAATCAAGTTGTCTACGATTCCTATTTACAAGCTCAGGAATCTGATATCACGGAACGCTTTAGCGCTTTGCCAATAGCCACTTTACCAAAGGATCATGCAGGGGTGTCGAGATTGTATATGGCCTCAACTGATTTTATTTCCAGAGATGGAGCGTCGGGAGATTTCAGCGTTATCGAGCGGCTATATAAGCAACTCGCTGAAACTAATGAGTTGAGGTATCCAGCCGATGCCATTCAAAGAGCATTTGATAAAATAAAACTAGCAGGATATTACTTGAAATATTCAGACTCGCCAGCAGAGGCGTTTGCGTTTATGCAAGGAGATCCACAGGAGCTGGTTATGTCTCAGATTACAGTACAGCATCCAGTTTACCAAACTATCATCGACGATCTCAACGAATTCTTTATTCTTCGCGGGGAGTATGAATATCCTATTGCCTTGAAGAAAGAAGCAGTCAAGGCTCAAAGAGAGAACCCCAACGTTGAGCGTGCTGATTTGGGAAGCAGCATTCTGGCTTTGGCTAAGCTTCAGACCTTAGGAGGATATTACAAGGAAGCTGAAGAGAATGCAGAAGAGGGGCTGAAATTGATCCGAAGAGATGGTGAAAAAAGATCGAAGGAGTATGTAATTGGATTGAATAATACGGCATTTCTCTATGGCACCATGGGGCTATATAGCCAAGCCAAAAGGTTACTAAACAGGTCTTCTTCTATCCTTAAAAAAATAGATGGCAACACTAAGAGTCTGAAGTTAAATGCTATTGAAGATTTGGCCTTTTTATATACCCGTCTTGGTAACTACAAGGAGACATCAGATTTACTCGATGACGTGATAAAGGAGAAGTCAAAACTTTATTCGGAGAGTAGCTTTAAGTTAATCAAACCCTACTTGGCTAAGGGGGAAATGCACCTTATAAAAGGTGAGTTTCCTGAATCTGAGAAGTACCTTCGACTTGCACTTAATGGAACGAAAGATGCATTAGGAGATAGTACTTTGAGTTATGCCAATATTCTGTCGAAAAGAGTGCTGTTGGATGTAGAGCTAGGGTTGTACAGAGAAGCTTTGCTCAATGCAAGCCAAGTTTTGGCAATAAGGTCCAAAAAGCTAAGAGAAAACCATATTAAGCTCGGTGAGGCCTATCAGTTGCTAGGCCTGATTTATTTGGAGTCAAAACTTGATGATGAGCTCGCTGAAAGTTACTTCGAGCAATCCAGGGATATTGTCTTAGCCAACTTTGATAATCAGCATCCTCTTTATGCGGAAGCATTGCAGAGCCTTGCTTATGTCAAGATTAGGAAACGGGATTTGGATGCCGCATTGGCTCTGTTGGTGGAAGCGGACGAGATATGGGACAAAAAAGTCGGAAACAAAAGTAAGAACGGAGGCGAAGTAGCCAGATTAATAGGGGATATATATGCCTATAAAAAGGATTTCAAGAAAGCGCGGCAACAGTATAACAAAAGCGCCAGGTATTTCCGTCAAATTTTCAGCAAGGAGCATCCTGAATACTTGACTACAAGGAGCAGGCTAGCTAGGGCTACTTTCGTGGAGGGTGATTTAAATGCGGTGGAGGATATTCTGTCTGAAACTACAAGTGCCTACCTGAATTATACCAAAACATACTTCCCAACGCTTAGCGAAGAAGAAAAAGCGAAGTTTTGGGCGAAGATCAAGCCTGACTTTGAGTTTTACAATACAGTTGCTGTCAGTCTTAGTGATACTAAGCCGAAGTATCTCGAGGACATGTATGATTTTGCTTTAGCAACAAAAGGGTTATTGCTGAACTCTTCCATTAAAACAAGGAATGCTATACTGAATAGTGGTGATGATGAGCTCATCAAGCTATTTGCGCAATGGATTGAGAATAAGGAACTACTGACAAATCTACTATCGCAATCTGATGAGGAGTTGTCAGAAAACGGTGTGAACGTTAGTCAGTTACAAGATGAAACCGAGCAGATTGAGAAACAGCTTAGTGAGCAATCCGAGGATTTTGCAAATACATTCGAATACAAGTTTTACAGTTGGGATGATATAAGAAAAGTAATGGCTCCTAATGAGGCCGCGGTGGAGATCATCAGGTATCGGGAGTTTGATGAAGGGTTTAATGAGGATAAGGTCAGATATGCAGCACTCATAGTAACAGCCGAAACAAAAAAGAATCCAAAGCTGGTGTTATTGGAGAATGGAAATGAAATGGAAACAAAGTTTTTCAAGCTCCAGCGAAATGGAATCAAATTCAAGGTGGCTGAGAGCCGTTCGTATTATGCGATTTGGGATCCAATATATCGGGGAATAGGCGAAAAATCCGTGGTGTTTCTTTCTCCTGATGGAGTCTACAATCAAGTCAATGTTGAATCCCTGAATCGAGGTGAGGGACAATTCGTAATTGACCAGCAGAATGTTCGGGTGGTAGGTAATACGAAGACACTGGCCATCACAAGATCCAAAGGAGCTAAAAAACAGCAACGTAAATTGGCAAAGGCCGGACCCGCGACTTATTCAGCCCTATTGGTGGGGAACCCGGTGTATTATAATCAAGATGTTGATAGCCCTGAGGTAAAGGAAATTTTAAGTCGCAGTGCCAACGGTTCAATTGTACCGCAACTGCCAGGTACGGAGAAAGAAGTGAAAACCATTTCTGATTTGCTCAAGGAAAATTCATGGGAGATAGATTTTCTATTGGGTAAGGATGCGGGGGAGGCAGCCATCAAAGAGGCACAAAATAAGACCTTGATCCATATTGCTACTCATGGTTTCTTCGACGAGTCTAAGAACGAAGAGAAAGAGGGCTTTGAAATTCTCTCGGAGGAGAATCCACTTGATAGGTCTGGTCTTATGGCACAGGGTGCTGGTGAAATTCTCCTGAAAACAGAAAAGAACTACAACATTGAAGATGGTATACTGACTGCTACAGAAGCGATGAATATGAATTTCGAAAATACCGAGTTAGTGGTTTTAAGTGCTTGTGAGACTGGGAGAGGAGAGGTTAAGCAAGGTGAAGGCGTTTATGGATTGCAAAGATCTTTCCTGGTAGCAGGAGCTGATGCAATAGTCATGAGCCTCTTCAAAGTATCAGATGAGGTGACTCAAAACCTTATGGTAGAGTTCTATAAAAACTGGCTTAATGGAGATGACAAAAGAGTAGCTTTTAACAAAGCTCAGAAATCCATTAAAGAGAAATATCCAGAACCGATTTATTGGGGTGCATTCACCATGATCGCTAAGAACTGATACGGTATTAAAGTAAAAAGCTCAGGAATTCTGAGCTTTTTTCGTGTCGGGATGACTGGATTCGAACCAGCGGCCCCCACTACCCTAAAGTGGTGCGCTAACCGGGCTGCGCCACATCCCGAAAAATGTGTTGCAAAACTAACAGAGTTCTTAATTCTGAATAAAAGATTTAGTGAATTTGAAAATCAAATGCTCTAAAGAAAAGCGTGACCTGTAAAATGAAGATAAAAAAAGAGGGCAACATCTTGATGTTACCCTCTAACTTTTCGATCCATCGCTGGTTGGATTCGAAAAAAAGAATCCGCCTTTGGAAGACGGAATCAATCACCGCTTAAAATACTCGCCTTTGTATGAGCTTCAAATGTAGATAGTGAATTGGAGCCTGTCATAGTGCTTGTCAATCATCCGGCAATAAGTGGAGTGAACAGGAATTTTTTAGGTTGATTAATTTTCACAATTTTGGCTTGACTCGCTTGTTATAATAATTAGATGTCCTCAAAAACTGGTCTTTTAATTTTTGCTTGTTTTTTAAATTTCTCAATTGGCGGTTTCGCCAAGGATATTAAGAAGATTATCAGAGCAATTGATAAGGGAGACTTGGAGAAAACCTTAGAGTTCATCAATACTTCTTTGGAGGATGAATGGGTTAATCCTGGCGCGAAATATTTCTTGGCTAAGCACCTGGCATACGATTCACTTTCGTTCTTTGATATTGATTCTGCTCGGACTGTCATACTCCAGGCAATAAATGACTTGGAAAATGCTTCTGAGGACATTCTCGAGGAGTTTAGCAAAAATGATCTGAGCACAGATGACTTGGCTACATTGGCCATGCAGATTGAGAATCAGCACTGGGATCGAGCCGTTGACGTTCTTCAGGTTCAGGTCTTTCGGCGATTTCTTATCGATTATCCCAATTCAGGTTTTAGGGGATTGGCTGAGAGGAAGAGGGATAGTCTTTATTGGCAGGAAATACGATTTAATTATGATGTCCGTGAGTATGAACAGTTTTTAGATGAATACCCTCGTTCTTATCTCCATGACATGGTTGAAGCGGCTTTTGATTCGTTGCTCTACTACTCTTCCATCGTAAAAAATCAAGTGGAGGACTATGAAGAATTTCTTAGAAGGAACCCATATTCTCCATATCGATTTGAAGCCGAAAAGGTCATTCTAGCCCGAACTACTCTGGCTTGTAGGCCTGAGGACTTCTTGGATTTCGCTCAGAAGTATTGGAGTCCAAGTCTTGTTAAGAAGGCATACGATATCCATTATTATTTAACTGGTTCTTCTGTTGATTCCAATCCTAATTTGGATTCTTTAAGGCGTGTGCAAAACCAGGGTCTTGACCCATTTTTTGTGCAAATGGAGCAAGATACTTTTTACCTGACTGGTGCGAATGGCGATCTTCTGCCAAATGCTAAATTCGATTTCGTTGAGAATACTATGCTATGTGGGGATAATGTTTCAGAAATAACAATAGGCCGCAAAGCTGAGAATTGGACGATTCAGAATCGACTGGGTCAAATCATTTACGAAGGGAAATACACGGGCTATCAAGAGCTAGGTAATGGCTTAATCTTGATCCAAACCGGTAGTCAGGGTATTTTACTGCACAAATCGGGTTTTACCTTGTCTGGAGGGATTGATGCTTCGACCATTCTTGATGGCAGATGGATAAGGATATCGCAGGGAGGTAAGTATGGTGTTATTTCTTATGTAGGGCATGCTCTGTTGCCAGCGGAATATGATGATATCAGGGTTTCTGGAGATTTCGTCATTTTAGAAAAAGATGGAAAGTTAGCCGCCATCAATCGGATGGATTTTCAATCTCAGATTGTCGAAGAGGAGATAAGCCTTGATTTCAGGTTCGATGATATTGAGATAGTCAGAGATTCAATGGTCATTGGCTTTCTCGGAGAACAGGAGGCTTTATTCGACAATCAATTCAATATGCTAATTCCTTGGGGAAATTATGAGATCTACCCAGGTGTGCCTTTCCACTATACAAGGACTGACTCTACCTATCAGCTCTACGGAGATTTCAGGTTGGAAGGTCAATTAATTAGGGCGAATAAACTAAGAGAGTCAGAGGGTTGGATGTCTCTCAAGACAGATTCCACCTGGGCCATTATTAATAAAAAGAAGCAGGAGATTCTGGCTTCGGATTTAGATAGCGTATCCCTGGTTGGGGACTTTATGGCAGTGGCATTCTATAAGGACTCCACTAAGCTTTTTCTTTCATCTGATTCTACCATATCCCTCAAAGACGAGAGTACAATTGCTGAGATTCCTTATGGCGAGAATGATTCTGAATACTTCGAGATTGTTTCTGGTTCCAACGCTACTGTCTACAATAGAGCAGGGGAGGAATTATTTCAAGATGTGCACAAGGAAATCCGTCAACTTAATGATACGCTCTTCGCGGTAACAAAGGGTACAAGAATGGGCGTGATCGACGCTGATGGTAAAACAGTTTTAAGAGCTTATTATGAGCTAATTGAGGAAGATGAAGGTCTACTTTTTCTTCTAAGAAGTGGTAAGATAGGAGCATATGCTCTTGATAGTTCGAGGCAGTTTGATGTCAAGTATGAGTCTCGTCTCAAGCCTTTTGGTGATTTCTACAAAACCCGGATCGATGGTAGGTATGGATTGATTGATATTGACGAAAATGAGGTGCTGCCATTTGAGTATGAAGACATAAGATTTTGGAACGATTCAGTCGTATGGACTCAAAAAGAGAAACTATGGACATTGCAGAATATCAGAACCGGTGAATTGGTCGTAGAAGAGGCCCTAAGGATCAATATTGTTTTTCAGAATGGTGAGATGAAATATGCTACCTATTTTAAAGGAGAGGGGCTTGGCTTAATTGGTGGAAGCGGGGCCGTCCTGTTAAAGCCTAAATTCAATGAAATAACCAATATAGGAAGTGATGAGGAGCCAATTTTCCTGGTGGAGCTGTATAGTGAGGAAGCTAACTACTATGTGGTTTTTTATTTAAATAAAGACGGGGAGCGTATTGCTTCAAATGCATACACCCCCCGTCAGTATGAAAGATTAATTTGTGATGACTAGATCACTCCGTGATTTCTGCGGTACCTGAACCAGACCCAATTCGAATCAAAATGTCTTTCTTGCCAATTTTGGCTGTCTTTTTTAGGATGACGTTGTTTCTACCGTTTTCTATCTCTTCCTCTGTATCAAACTCGAATGGAGCTCTTATTCTCCCTCGGTTTTTGTTCACCTTCATGACAACCTCTCCCTCAATTTGAGCGCCATTAAAATCTAGCCTACTGTCTCCAGAACCACTATTTAGAGAAATGTCATGATCCAAAGCTTTGGCTAATTCGATTTCCACATCCCCAGATCCTGAATTGAACCCGCTGGGACCTGCAAGCACTAGAGATTTAGCTCCTATCTCACCACTTCCCGTATTTGCATCAATAGCAATTTCGCAGTTTCTGATGTCTACATCTCCTGAACCTGTATTGACTCTAAACTCCCCTTTTGCTTCGTTGACTTCAAAATCACCACTGCCGGTATTTAATTTAAACTCGCCGTTGACGCTATCAAATCTATAGCTTCCGGAACCTGTGTTTGCTTTAAACTCTGCCGTGAGTCCTTCCATTTCAAGATCTCCCGATCCAGTGTTGAAATCTAGCTCTAGGTTGTCTGGCACAGAAAAGGTCCAATAACTACCACCTCGATTGCTCCATCTTCCACTTCTATTCTCATCCTTAATAATTAACCTATCACCGACCTTTTCGATTTTTGGCTCATAACCGCTTTCATCGCTTCTCATACTTAGGTAAACGGAGTTGTCTTTCGACTTTTCAAATGAGATATCTCCTGAGCTTATAGAAAATTTGATCTCCTCTATACCCTCAAAGGTTCGTTCCAAACTTGTCTGACCTTGTACAGAACCAATAAGTGCTATAAGTCCGACTATGCCTATAATCTTTTTCATGTTAGTTTAAGTTTTTGCCATGTAAGGACTTGACAAAATCTTGAAGGTTGCATCACCGTCATTTTGAGGATTGATTTGGATACATCCGGTAACAAAAAAGGCCACAAGAACTTTCTCGTGACCTTTCTGCAAGTTTTAAGAGAAATTATTCTTCTCCCAAAAATGGGTATCTATAATCAGTCGGTGGTACAAATGTCTCTTTGATAGTTCTGGCACTTACCCATCTAAGCAGATTCATCATAGCTCCTGCTTTGTCGTTGGTGCCGGACCCACGAGCGCCACCAAATGGTTGTTGTCCTACAACAGCACCTGTGGGTTTATCATTGATGTAAAAATTACCAGCTGCATTGACCAGTCTTTTTGTAGCCAATTCGGCGGCATACCGATCTTTAGAGAAGATGGATCCAGTAAGAGCATAAGGAGAGGTCTCGTCCACTGTCTTTAAAATACTTTCAAACTCTGAAGGCTCGTAGACATAAATAGTCAACACAGGTCCAAAGATTTCTTCACACATGGTAGTGTACTTTGGATCAGTCGTTAGCAGGACTGTAGGTTTTACAAAGTAGCCTTTAGAACCATCATACTCACCTCCGGCGATGATCTCAACATTTGAATCGGTTTTAGCTTGATCGATATATGCTGATATTTTTTTGAAGGCCCTCTCATCGATGACGGCATTGATGAAATTGGTGAAGTCCTCAGTTCCTCCCATCTTGAAACTTTCTAAGTCGGCTACTAAGAAATCTTTCACTTTAGGCCAGATATTGGATGGTATATAAGCCCTGGAGGCAGCGCTACATTTCTGTCCCTGATATTCGAATGCCCCTCTAGCCAAACCAGTTGCTACTTCTTTGGCATTTGCGGACTCATGAGCCACCACAAAGTCTTTACCACCAGTTTCTCCCACTATGCGAGGATAGGATCTGTATTTGTCAATATTTGCTCCAATTTCTTTCCATAGATGTTGGAACACTGCGGTGCTGCCGGTGAAATGCAGGCCTGCAAAGTCACGATGGCTAAATATGATGTCTCCGGCGACTGGTCCATCCACAAAGACTAAGTTGATTACGCCATCAGGAAGACCTGCCTCCCTGAAAACCTCCATTATTACCTGAGCTGAGAAGACCTGACTATATGCTGGCTTCCATATTACGGTATTTCCCATCAGCGCTGGAGCTGCTGGAAGATTTCCTGCAATGGCAGTGAAGTTGAAAGGAGTAATGGCAAATACAAAACCTTCAAGAGGTCGGTATTCGAGTCTATTCCATATACCAGGGGCTGATTCAGGTTGGATTGCATATAGCTCCTGCATGAAGTGAGCATTGAATCTGAGGAAATCAATGAACTCGCAAGCCGCGTCAATCTCGGCCTGGAAGGCATTCTTAGATTGAGCGAGCATCGTTGCGGCATTGATTTTGGCCCTGTAAGGCCCTGCGATTAGATCCGCGGCTTTTAGAAAAATAGCGGCTCTATGTTCCCAAGCCATATTGCTCCAGTCCTCCTTTGCATTTAAGCTGGCCTCAACGGCCATGTTGACTTGCGTGGCATCACCTTCGGAGAAGTGACCAAGAATATGTTGATGGTCATGAGGCGGACTCATGGGGATTTTCTTGTCGGTGTGGATTTCCTTACCACCAATGATCATGGGAACATCGATAGTCGATGATCTAAACTCCTTCAAGGCAGCCTTTACAGCGGTCTTTTCAGCACTTCCTGGTGCATAGGATAAAACAGGTTCATTCTTGGGAGTGGGGATGTTGTATATTCCTTTGGGCATGTTTTTGCTTAATGGGTAAAAGAATAATTTATGAGCTGCAAAACTAGTGAATCAACAACTTCAAAGAAGTGACTCTAGTTCTGCTAGTGTTTTGATTTTCGAGCAATTTTTCGGAGAAGCTACCTCGCTATCCGTAAGCCAAATCGCCTTCATGTTTATAGCCAGGGCCCCCTCAATATCTGTCTTCAGATTATCCCCAATCATTACGGCATTTTCTGGGGATGAATTTGTTAGTGCCATTGCGTATTCGAATATCTCAGCAGAAGGTTTTCTCGCATTAGCGTTCTCTGAGGTGACTACTATTTCGAAGTAATTTTCAAGACCGCTACTCTTTATTTTTATACTTTGGGTATCGGTAAATCCATTGGTGATAATAGCCAGCTCATATTTAGTAGCTAAATACTCAAGAATGTTTATCGCCCCCGGTAATAAACCACTCTTCTGAGGGCATGAACTGATGAAGAAGTCTGATACTTCTATGCCATCAACAGAGGATAATTTCGCGTCCTCTAAGATTTTGACAAAGCGTTTTTCTCGGATAAAAGCTCGGTCAATTTTTCCAAAATTATAGAGATCCCATAGTTGATGGTTGTACTCATGAAAGCTCTCAATGAATAGCTCCGGACTATTCCAGCCTCTTTTTAAGTCGAAAACCTGATATACCTCGGATAATGTATCATGAGCATTGGTTTCATAATCCCATAGTGTGTGGTCTAAATCAAAGAAGACCACTTGCTTGCTATTCATTACAGCCGATAATCTTTAGATGCTATTTTATTTGAAGAAAGCTCTCTATTTGCTTCCATTGTTTGATGAGTTTCCAGGTCTTTAACAAGTGTTGAGTCCTTTTGGATAAACCCGATCATGTCGCTTACCAAGAATGATACCTCTTCCTTGATGCTATAGAGTACCCACTGGTCTTGTTTTCTACTATTCAGTAAGCCTGAATTTTTTAAGTAGGTAATGTGCCTTGAGGTTTTAGTTTGAGTGAAGTCCAGAATTAGTTCCAGATCTGAAATACTTAGTTCCCCCACAGACTCAAGTAGATGAATAATTCTCACCCTGGCCTCATCAGAAAAGGCTTTGAATATTTGGGTTCCATATGTAAGCGTAAAATTCTTGAGCCTCATCCTATCATTTTAAAAAATCGGTTACCATCTCCTCAAGATCCATCGGTTTCTCGGCATGCACCCAATGACCAGCTCCCTCTATCACTTTTACGGTCGCATTAGGAAAGTGATCTCTGATCAAATCGTGATCTGCTTCCTTTATATAATCAGAGTTGCTACCAGCGATAAAGATAGTTTCCCCATCGTACTTAAATGCAGCCGGGAGTGCCATTCCAATTTGACTGGCATTTTTTTCTATGGCTTCCAGGTTGAGCTTCCACCCCCATGAATCTCCATCTCGCCTCAGGTTTTTCAAGATGAACTGGCGGATACCCATGTTTCCAATTTCCTTGGACATCTGTACGTCTGCATCTTTTCTGGATGTCAGAGAGGTCAAATCAACACTTTGAAAACCCGCGAAAATTTGATGATGGTGTGGGGGATAAGCTCTCGGAGAGATATCGACTACTGCCAACTTGTCAACTATTTCAGAATGCAAGCAAGCGAAGTGCATAGCTGTTTTTCCTCCCATAGAATGGCCCATAAGTTTAATCTTCTTTAGTCCTTCAGATTCACAAAGTTCTAGGAGGTCCCTAGTCATTACTTCGTAGTTAAACTCGTCACTATGGAATGAAAGTCCATGATTTCTTTGATCTACCAGATACACGGTAAAATTTTTCGCAAAGACTTTTCCTAAAGATTGCCAATTATCCGCTGACCCGAATACACCGTGGAGAATGACTAAAGCGGGACCTTCACCCATTTTTCTAAAATTTAGAATCATGAGAGTTTCCTTTTATACATGGGTATGACATTTTCTAATCCGTAGTAAAGCGCATCACACACTAAAGCATGCCCAATTGATACTTCATCGAGTTGAGGTAGTTCTTGCTTCAAATACTCAAGATTTTCAAGGTCCAGATCGTGACCAGCATTTATTCCTAAGCCAAGCTCTACACCTTTTTTGCAAGCTTCTACATAGAGCGAAATGGCTTCCTCCTTTCCACTATGAAAACCTCCTGCATATGGCTCGGTGAAAAGCTCAATTCTATCCGCCCCAGAGTTGGCTGCGCCTTCTACCATTACTGGGTCTGGATCTACGAAAATTGAGACCCTTGTACCAGATTCTTTTAATTGCTCTATAATGGATTTTAGAAATGCTTGGTTTTTAATAGTGTCCCAACCAGCATTGGATGTCAAAACATGGGGGCCGTCAGGAACAAGTGTTGCTTGAGTAGGCTTTGCTTTGGCAATGATCTCTAAAAATCGATCGTCTGGGTAACCTTCAATATTGAATTCTGTTGTTACTATCTCTTTAAGGTCAAAAACATCCCGATAAGTTATGTGGCGCTCGTCGGGTCTGGGGTGAATGGTAATGCCTTCCGCACCAAATGTTTCGCAATCCCTGGCAACTTTGACAAGGTCAGGGTTGTTACCCCCCCGAGCATTTCTAAGAGTAGCAAATTTGTTGACGTTTACACTAAGTTTTGTCATGTACGTTAACATTGTATTTGAAAGACAAAAATAGTTTTTACCAATGAGCTTGAAATCAACGATAGAACAGGAAATAAAGCAGGCGATGCTAAATAAAAATAAGGATAGGCTTCGTGCTCTAAGAGCGATAAAGTCTGGAATCCTTTTGGCTGAGACTGAGAAAGGTGCTGACGGTGAATTGTCGGATGATGCTGAAATGAAAATACTGCAGAAAGCAGCGAAGCAGCGAAAAGACTCATTGGAAGTTTATCAGCAGCAAGGTCGTGAGGATTTGGCTTCAGTTGAAAAGCAGGAACTTGAAGTTATCGAAGAGTTTTTACCTAAGCAGTTGTCTGAAGAGGAGATTGAAAAAGAGGTGCAACAAGTAATATCGGATTTGGGAGCAAGCGGACCCCAGGATATGGGCAAAGTGATGGGAACAGCCACCAAGAAACTTGCCGGCAAAGCAGATGGTAAAGTGATATCAGCTTTGGCTAAGAAACTGCTTACCGCTTAGATGAATTATCTCGATTACTTTCTAATATTCATTTTTCTTCTGGCTGCGGTACAGGGGTTTAGTAGAGGGTTTATCGTCGAGTTGTTTTCGTTGTTAGCATTTGTAGTAGGAATTGTTTTAGCGGGAAAATACTCCGCTGATTTGACAAGCCTGATTATTACTAATCCTGATTGGTTCACCTTAACAAAGGTGATCTTGTTCGTCCTGATACTTATTATCTCTTCAATGCTTCTAAGTGGAATAGCAAGGATTATTCGCAAAGCCA
Source organism: uncultured Roseivirgaceae bacterium (assembly GCA_964653795.1). Classification (GTDB taxonomy): domain Bacteria; phylum Bacteroidota; class Bacteroidia; order Cytophagales; family Cyclobacteriaceae; genus JAWPMT01. The sequence goes on from CAZZHO010000027.1 coordinate 28,376, forward strand.
TTACCCTGGTCTTATTAGGATGGCTGGATAAATCGTTGGGAATAGTCTTAAGTGTATTAAAATGGGGTTTCATGATGAGCACAATTATCTGGTTGATATCAATTGGCGGTATGGATTTGACCAATGGGGCCTTTGCTTCTTCCACAATTTTTCCATACGTTGCACACTTTGCGCCGCTCGTTTTTGATTTTATCGGATCATTTTTGCCCTATTTTAGAGATGTGATTGACGGTGGAGAAATACTGGGACAACCGAAACGATTTGTTTGAAGTAGAATAGACTGACTATGGAGTTAAAAGAACAGAATGGTATTACATATGTAGATGAGGGTGAAGGTAAGGTGCTGTTATTACTTCATGGACTGTTTGGCGCATTAAGTAACTGGGATGGGGTTGTAAAACATTTTGCCAAAAACTATAGGGTGATGATCCCTATGCTTCCCATTTACACCATGCCTATAAAAGAGGCAGGTTTGGAAGGACTCACTGATTTCGTCGAAAAATTTGTAGAGGATCAGTGTCTGACGGACCTGAATATTATGGGTAACTCCCTTGGGGGGCATGTAGCCTTGATATATACGCTTAGGAATCAATCAAAAGTAGATAGACTAATTCTTACTGGAAGCTCAGGTCTATTCGAAAATGCTATGGGCGGCTCTTATCCAAAACGTGGCAGCTATGATTTCGTAAAAGAAAGGGTGGAGTATACTTTCTATGATCCAAAGACAGCTACTGAGGACTTGGTCCAGGAAGTTTTTGAAACTACCAAGAGCATACCCAAATGTATGCGAATCGTCGCAATGGCTAAATCTGCCCAGCGGAATAACATGGCGGATGAACTAATAAATATCAAACATCAGACGTTATTAATATGGGGTTTGAATGATACCATTACTCCTCCTGTAGTAGGGCACGAGTTTAATCGACTTATTCCTAATTCGCAGTTGTTTTTTATAGACAAGTGTTGTCATGCTCCTATGATGGAGCACCCTGTAAAGTTTAATAGTCTTGTAGATTCTTTCTTAGCTGCATGAGAGCTTTAGAGCTTATAAATTATTTGATTCCACCTTTAAGACCAGCTGATCCGATAGCGAAAGCTATGCAGTGGTTAGATGAACTTCGGGTTTCTGAGATTCCTATAACCGTGGATGAGAATTTTTTAGGCTTTGTAAATGACGAAATCATCTATTCTAATGATAGAGAGAAGCAGCTTATTGAGGAAATAGAGCTGGTGGGGTCGGGATGTGTGGCCAGCGCCAACGATCATTTTTACGAAATTCTAAAAATAGCCAGTAGAGAGAATTGTAAATCGGTAGCCATTGTAAATGACAATCAGCAGTACCTTGGTGTTGTCACGATGGAGGATGTCGTATCCGCTTTATCCAAAACCTCCTCAGTTGAATCAGAAGGAGCGATTCTGGTAATTTCCACTCAAAGTAGAGATTACTATCTCTCAGAGATCTGCAGAATGGTAGAAGCTGCTGATGCTAAGGTTTTAGGGGCTCATTTGGTCAGCGATATTTCAGATCCAAGTAAGCTCGAACTTACCTTAAAGATCAATAAATCCGAGACTTCCTATGTGATTTCAAATTTGGAACAAAATGGATATAAGGTGATACAGTCTTTTTCCGAATCTGCAGGTACAGCCCATGAGCAAGAGCGAATTGACCAACTTCTAAACTTTCTGAAGATTTAGTGAAGAATATCGCAATACATGGCCGTGAGGTTTCTGAGAAAGTCGATTCAGAAATCGAACATGTATTGAAAATTTTGAAGGAAAATGGAAGTAATATCTCTGTTTCAGAGTCATTCGGGACTTCCAGGTACCAAGACCTCTTTGAAGGGATTCCAAGATTTCAGAGCGTAAACTCAAAGGATCAGTTTGATTGCTTTTTGAGCTTAGGTGGAGACGGGACTTTCCTTGAGACTTTGACATATGTAGGCTACCATGAAATCCCTATCTTGGGTATTAACACCGGACGTCTTGGATTTCTAGCTCCCATATCCAAAGACCACATTGCCTCCTCTTTGAATCAACTTTTTTCCGGCAATTTCGAATATGATCAGCGCTCCCTAGTAGCGCTTTCATGTGAGCTGGACCTTTTCGATAAGAACTATGCTCTCAATGAATTTGCGATCATGAGAAAAGATACCAGTTCGATGATAGCCATTACCTGCTATGTAGATGACGCTTACCTTTCAAGTTATTGGGCCGACGGACTGATGGTCTCCACTCCTACTGGTTCTACTGGTTACTCACTTAGTTGCGGGGGTCCTATTATCATGCCCCATTCAGGTAATTTCATAATTACTCCTGTTAGCCCTCATAACCTTAGTGTGAGACCATTGGTTTTATCTGATAATTCCAAGCTTAGATTCGAGGTTGAGAGCAGAAATACAAATTACCTAGTTTCTTTAGATAGTAGGTCGACTACTGTGAACGATAGTGTTGTCTTAGAGGTGACAAAGGCTGATTTCAAAGCCCGGCTGATCAATATCGAAGGGTATAGCTTTATTGAAACTTTGAGAGCGAAGCTTTCCTGGGGGGTAGATCGCCGAAATTAACTTATTGATGACACCATGGTTATAGTCATATTCTGTCCATTGGTCTAAATTAGTTGCCATTCCAGTTGGCTTTTAGTTATTTTGAATAGTAATAATCGAAGAAGGATGTACTCCATGCTTAAAATCGTCATTGTTTTGTCCTTGGCCATACTTATGGTCCCAGACGATGCTTATGGTCAAAGGAGGAATAAATACCAGCGTCAAAAGCTGAAAAGTAGAAAGGTTGGTAACTACCGAGGAGGAAAAGCTCTAGGTGGATCAGGAAGGTTTAGACCGTATCATTTTGTAGGTGCTGGCCTAAACGCCTTTAATTACTTTGGTGATTTAGCTCCGGTTAGTCGAGCTGCCAGTACTGACATTACTTTTACGAGGCCAGGTGGTGGTCTTATTTATGGATACAAATTTCACCCCGCAATGGCAGCGAGGGCATCAATAAATGCAGGGTACTTGAGAGGAGATGATTTTTCTTCAGATCCTACTAATGAGGAAAGTGCACCTAGATATGCAAGAAATTTAAGCTTTAGAAACTTCATTAAGGAACTTACATTGGGAATGGAGTTCCATGTTCTGCCGAACTACAGGAGTCCTGCTCTTCGACCTCCAATCAATGGGTATATATTTTTAGGTATAACAGGATATCATCATCAACCTCAAGGGTTAGTGCCGGATCAGGATTATCAATCGGGTTTGGGGGAGGCTATACCGGAGGCAGGTCAATGGGTTGATCTTAAGCCTCTAGGTACTGAAGGCCAGAATATTGAAGGTTTTGGTGATGGGGAGGATTACAGCCTATGGCAAATAGCCGTTCCATTAGGTGTGGGTGTTGAACTTGCTTTACCCAGTAACCTTTCAGTTGGGTTAGAGCTCGGTTTTAGATACGTTTTTACCGATTATCTAGATGACGTTAGTACCACCTATGTGGGCTTGGACAGATTTGATGACCCGCTTGCAAGAGTTCTGTCGGACAGGGGTGCAGAGCCTATAGCGGTGGTAAGTGGTGAAAGTAGAGGGGAAATAAATGTGGTGGCCGCAGATTTTAGTGAGGGTCTTTTAACCTATAATATAAATGGGTTTGTAGGTTCGGGTACTGATGGATCAAAAAGAGGAAACCCCGATAACAATGACCTATACTTTATGACTCAGATTCGCGTTACTTACATTCTTGGGGATCGACCAAGAAGTACGGCGAAGTTCAGATAAGTTGAGGATATCGATTCTACTTGTTTTATTTCTTAGTTTCTACAGTTCTGTAGGGCAATTCATAGAATATGGAGGTGGTCTCGGGGCTACTTCATATGCAGGAGATCTTTCCAGAGGATATCAACCACTGGACAGTAGGTTTAGTGTTTATGGGTTTTATCGCCTTAACTTCTCAGAATTTGTTTCTTTCCGTACCTCATTGACATATGGTCGACTTACTGGTGATGACTCAAATCCAATAGATCCTTTGGCTGAAGAAAGAAATCAGAGCTTCCAAGCAAATTTGTTTGAACTTGCTGGAACCTTCGAATATTATTTCCTTGATTTTAGAGACGAGCAATCTCCAATTAGATGGTCGCCATATTTGTTTGCAGGTTTTGGCATAACTCGCTTCAGTGCGGAGAATATACCAAATGAGGATTTTTCTAGGACGCAAGCAGTATTGCCCTTCGGCGTAGGCATTAAACAACTAATTGGGAAACAATTTGCGGTAGCCTTGGAATTTGGACCTAGAAAAACTTTTACAGATCACCTTGATGGTGTTTCAGGCGGTGAACAGACAGTTAAGGACTTCAACTTCGGACAACCTAATACAGATGATTGGTATTTTCATGCTGGGATTTCAGTGGCCTATATTCTTTATAAGATCCCATGCCCGTTTCCCTACATCCCGAACCAATCAATGTTTAGACGTTAATTCAGGTTAAAACCAGTCCCCCCTTAAAACTATTGCTGAAAAAGTCCCATTTTTGCAAACTTCTGAAGGTGGGATCC
>CAZZHO010000028.1:0-27477 GCA_964653795.1 uncultured Roseivirgaceae bacterium
TAATGGTAACTTTGCAGGCTTACTTACAATTGCAGGTGATACCTTGAATACTCCCTTATGAAAAAAGCGCCCCTTAAAGAGAGGTTAAACTATAGATTTGATAATTTCATTTCGAAGGGTACCGTGCCAATGATCTCAGGCCTGGGAGTTTTCTCTTTGGTCTTCGTCATCATTTTCGCATTGCTCCTATTGGCATTTGGATTGCATCCGGATCACACAGAAGAAGGCTTCAATGTTTTTGATTCTATATGGGTGAACCTTACCCACGTGCTGGATCCTGGTACAGTTGGTGATCACTTAGAAAATTGGCCTTTCCGAATCTTCATGATGATGGTTACCATCATCGGTCTGGTCGTAATTTCAACACTTATTGGTCTTGTTTCCAATGGTATCTTAACGAAACTGGAAGACCTTAGAAAAGGTAGATCATTTGTTATCGAAGAAGATCATGTGCTTATCCTAGGCTGGTCTTCTAAAATATTTACCATCATCTCTGAGTTGGTCATAGCAAATGAAAACCAAAAACGAGGTGTAATCGTAATCCTGGCCAACATGGACAAGGTGGACATGGAAGACGAAATAAGAGATAAAGTAGGAAGTACTGGCAACACGGATGTGATCTGTAGAACAGGTAACCCTATTGATGTACATGATTTGTATATCGCCAACCCATTCGATACTAAGTCTATCATCATCCTTGATAAGGACAATGAGAATTCTGATTCTCAAATTATAAAGACCATTGTTGCTATTGTAACTAATCCTGATAGGAGAGAAGCCCCTTATCACATCACTGCGGAAATGGAGGATAAGAAGAACTTCGAAGTAGCGAAAATGGTAGGTAAGGATGAGGTGGAACTGATCCTTTCTGATGAGATCATCTCTAGGATCATGGTACAGACCAGCCGCCAGTCGGGTCTGAGTGTTGTGTACATGGAGTTGATGGACTTTGATGGAGCAGAAATCTATTTCCAAGAGGAGCCAAGCCTTATAGGCAAAACTTTCAGAGAGATTCTTTTCTTATACGAGGATTCAGCTATTATGGGAATCCAGTTTGCGGATGATCATGTTGAAGTCAATCCTCCTATGGATACCGTCTTCCAGAAGGGTGATAAGGTTATAGGTATTACGGAGGATGATGATACACTCATCCCGAATGCGTCAACAGAAAAGCCTATTGACGAGAGTAAAATCGTCTACACTGAGCCAGCAGAAAGTCATAAGGAAGAGATTCTTGTTGTTGGCTGGAACAATAGAGCCCGATACATTATCAGGGAGCTGGACTATTACGTACCGAAAGGTTCAGTAGTGAGAATCGTTTCCAAATTTGACGATGCGCAAAGCGTTGTTAAGAAACTCGATAAGAAACTCAAGAATATATCCCTTGAATTCCAAGTTCAGGATACAACTGATAGGGAGACGCTAGAGGCTATGCGTCTCGAGAATTATGATTACATCATCCTGTTGTGCTACCAGAACTATTATCCGATTCAAGAGGCGGATGCGCAGACACTTATCACCTTGCTTCACTTAAGAAACTTTACCGAAAAGACCGGAAGCAAGTATAAGATTGTAAGTGAGATGCTTGATATCCGAAATCGTCAGTTGGCGGATATCACCAGTGCAGACGATTTCATTGTGAGTGACAAACTTGTCAGTTTACTGATGAGCCAGGTCAGTGAGAACAAATTCTTGATGAGAGTATTTGAGGACTTGTTTGATGCTGATGGCTCAGAGATATACATCAAACCAGCCACGGAATATATTCAGGTAGGAGAGCCTACTAACTTTTACACAATTCTTGAGTCTGCAGCAAGAAAGAATGAAGTTGCTATCGGCTACAGGATTCGATCCGAAGCCAAGGATAAGAGCAAAGAATATGGTGTTTATGTGAACCCTAAGAAATCAACCAAATTCACTTTATCTGAAGAGGATATGGTTATCGTACTTTCCGAAGACTAACTACTTTAAGCCTCGAGAAGCGCTTTTCTGATTTGCTTTAGAGCCCTTCTTTTATAAAGCTTAGTACTATGCTGAGCCCTAGGTATGGTCTCAATGTACTCTAGTACGTTGCTTCTTTGGGTACTGTTCAAATTCCTGACCTTTTCAAAGATTTGGTTTTCGATCTGATTTTCCATGATATAGTGGTGGTTTATACTGTGAATATAACGGCCGGCTTTTACTTAAGTTTTAGAGCACCATTCACAAATTGTTAAGTACAGCTTCTCCTCGTTACACTATCATTAACACCTAAGTTCGAAAAAATCCCTACATTAGATTAACTAATAACCCCAATCTGATGTCCGCACTTGTCTCTGATTTTATGGCGAAGATCTCCGGCAAAAACCCACATGAGGTAGAGTTTTTGCAAGCTGTGGAGGAAGTAGCCGAAAGTATTGTTCCATTCTTAGAGCAGCACCCCAAATACAAGGATTTCAATATTCTAGAGAGAATGTGTGAGCCTGAGCGTGTAGTGATGTTCCGGGTGCCTTGGGTTGATGATAACGGAAAATTTCAAGTGAATAGAGGCTTCCGTGTTCAAATGAACTCGGCCATTGGTCCCTATAAAGGAGGTTTGCGCTTTCATCCGACTGTGAACCTGAGCGTACTCAAATTCTTGGCTTTTGAGCAGGTATTCAAGAATTCTCTTACAACCCTTCCTCTGGGAGGAGGAAAAGGAGGAAGTGATTTTGACCCAAAGGGTAAAAGTGAGATGGAAGTGATGAGGTTTTGCCAGAGCTTCATGACGGAGTTGAGTAAGCACATAGCTGCTAATACCGATGTACCTGCCGGAGATATAGGTGTAGGTGCAAGAGAGATTGGCTACATGTTTGGTCAGTACAAAAGGTTGGCAAATGAATTCACAGGAATATTGACTGGCAAGGGTCTTCAATATGGAGGAAGTCTAATACGACCGGAGGCCACTGGTTATGGCGTGGTTTACTTTGCGAATGAGATGTTGGAAGCAGCGGGTAATTCCCTGGAAGGGAAAAAGTGTGCAGTTTCAGGTAGTGGCAATGTGGCACAGTTTACAATTGAGAAATTACTGCATTTTGGAGCTGTCCCTGTTACGGTTTCAGATTCGCAAGGATTTGTACATGACCCAGAGGGAATAGATCAGGAAAAACTAGCTTGGATAAAGGAACTGAAGAACGTAAGAAGAGGTAGGATCAAAGAATATGCTGCGCAATTTAGTGCTGCCAAGTTTCATGAAAATGTAACACCCTGGAATGCGCCGGTGGATCTGGCATTTCCATGCGCCACTCAAAACGAATTGCCGCTTGATGATGCTAAGACCTTGCAAAAGAATGGCTGCATAGGGGTAGTGGAAGGAGCTAACATGCCGTGCACCAAGGATTCGATTAAGTTTTTTGAGGAAAACGATATTATGTTCTCACCCGGAAAGGCATCAAATGCCGGAGGGGTGGCTACTTCAGGCTTGGAAATGACGCAGAACTCTCAACGTCTCCCCTGGTCACGAGAAGAGGTGGATGAGAAGCTTCAATCTATCATGAAATCTATTCATGAAAACTGTAAGACACATGGGAGTACAGGCGCAGGAAAAATCAATTATGTGCAGGGCGCAAATATTGCGGGCTTTGTAAAAGTAGCAGATGCGATGATTGCACAAGGAAATGTGTAACCTGGGTAAGAATTAAACAGCCTGCTATTCTATATTTGCATAGTATAAAACAGTACCATTATGTTCATGCTTGGTTTGATTATCGTCTTGTTCGTGTTAGCAATAGTATGCCCATACATATTGCCTAACAACAAAGTAAGCAAGCACGAGAAAGATCACATCTAGGAAGCAATCTTAGCTTTTTCTTCCTTCTTTCCTGAAGTCAACTAAAGAAAGCGCTGCCCCAAAGGCGGCAAGGAAGATTACAATATTTACGAACAGGTTAACGCCATCAGTTACGGCTGGATTCGTGATTTCCATTGCTTTAAAATTTTGAGCAAAAATACCTAAGCAATCGATTATTGCTTTATTTCTTTCAACGTTTTTATCAATCGGTCAATATCTCTCTCGTCATTGTACACATTGGGTGATACTCTTATACTCTTGCCACGAGTGGAGACACTAATTTTTTTCTGTTTGAAGGCTTTTTGAAGTCTATCCAGATCAATTTCTTCTGGCGGTGTTAATCCAATCAAATGACCTGCTCGATATTCCTTTGCTTCGTATTTATAGCCGAATACTTCAGTTTCCGCAATTAAATAATTTGTCAAGTGGCCGCAATACTCCTGAACTTTTGGAACCGACCATTTTAATAATTGCTTCAAGGCTTCCACCATCATTGGAAGCAAAATAAAGTTGCTGTGCTCTCCCACTTCGTACCTTAGCGCCTGAGGTTGGTAATTGGGCTCATAGTTGATCAGGCCACCAAAGTTTTCGGCTCCCTTTCTGTTGATCCAATTTTCTTCAATGGGCGATCCGCTATCAAATGCAGGCCCATAATATCCTAGTCCAATGCTATAAGGACCGAATAGCCATTTGTATCCTGCGCATATCAAAGCGTCAGGTTGTATTTCCTGAATACTCAATGGCAAAGCACCAACGGACTGAGTCCCGTCAATAACCAGAAGTGCATTATGTTTTCTCGTCTTTTCCCTGATTCGGATTAAATCGAAGAGCGTTCCGTCTGCCCAATGTACATTTCCAAGAGCGACAGCAACTGTGTTGTCATTGATGGCTTCTAAAATAGCTTGGTTCCATACAGCTCCCTTTTCTGTACCGGTGGGTTTAGCAATGAACGTGACTTTTAGATCTTCGCTTTCTATGGCTTTCCATGGATACACGTTACTTGGAAACTGTTCGTCCACTACGATAATTTCACCACTTTTACCCTTCAAATTGTTGGTCACATTCGCGATGCCGTAGCTTACTGATGGTAGTATCGCAATGCGATCAGGCTCGGAGTTATCAATTAATTGTGAAAACAATCTCCTACAGGTGTCGGCGGTTTTGAAGAAATCTTCCGGAGCTACGTGATAGGGTTTTCTTTTTTGCTTGATGCCTTTGATGCCTGCTTTCTCGACCTTTTTCGAAGTGGGGGCCATGTAAGCACAGTTGAGGTAGGCATATTTGCTTTGTAGAAGGAATTTATCTTTCTGACACTTCAACATCGTTTCCTTTTCTTTCGAAAATAGTCGATATAGCAAAATGAGCCATCAAATTTTATTTGAGTCTGTAGAAAGTGCTATCAGCACCATAGAAAAGGGTAGAGTTTACACCATTTTGATAGCGGATGTTAAGTACTTGTTGATTAGAATCGAAGAATCCTTTTTCGTTTTTGAGAAAAACTGCCCGCACAGTGGCCACTCTCTACAAACTGCCAAGAGCAACTTCAACAATGAACTAGTTTGCCCATCACATGCTTATCGATTTAGCCTCCGAAATGGTCAGGAAGCAGAAAACAGATGTAGGCCGCTAAAGGTGAAAAAGTGCTTTGTCGATAGTGAAAATCGCCTGGTAGTTGAGTCTCTTAGTTGATTTTGAAGAACCTCACTGTCGATACCAACCAATCTGCGATGGATTGAGCAACCGGAGATCCAGAACCTCTTCCTACTATGTATACCACAAATAGCACATAGATACTGAGAAGGAGAATGGCTTTTCCTTTGCCCATGTGTTTGCTTGTAGTGAATATCAAAACTGCCACAATGGTCAGAAGCCATAGTAAAAATCGCAGCTCAGTACTCAGGTTCACAATATCCGGTGGCATGTGGATCGGTCCATTGATGATTGTGAATATGAAAAGCGGAAATCCAAGTGCGAAACAAACATCAAAAATGTTGCTACCTAGTGCATTACTAATAGCATCATCATATTGACCTCTTCGCGCGTCTTTCATTGAGATGATAGTGTCTGGAAAGCTAGAGGCGGCTGCAGCCAATATCAGAGCGACAAACATTACCGGGATATCCAAACCCTCAAAGCTGAAACCAGCAATTTCATAGGTGTCAGCACCGATCCATTCACAAGCCAAAACGAGGAAATAGCAAACCAATGCAATGGCAACAGTCGAAGTGATCAGCAAGGACCATGCTTTTCCGTCATTGATCTTAGCTTTTCCAATGAATAGCTTTTCCAGGTCTAATGTGAAGAAAGCCTTGAAGTAATTGATTTTTTCATCACTAAAGTCTACTTCAGCCTCTTCGGAATCAGATTCTTCCAAGAACTCATCTTTTTCTTTTTTGCTCATGGTCCCGAACATGTAGAAGATGTACACTACATACACTAACATGAGAATAAGGCCATGATACCAGTACAGCGCAGAGCCACTAATCAATACCAGAAATACTAACTCAGCCAGAATCAAGGCTATCCCATCTCTCCTGAGTACTTTCTGCGATACTGTAATCTTTTTGGTAAGGCCCATCGAAATGACAGCCAGGATGGCTACAGCTGGAATAACCATTCCATTAAAGATTGCGCTACCTGCTGTGGTACCTATACCTCCTGAAAATCCACTTGCATCTTGGAGAATAAAGAGAAAGAAAAGAGAAGTGAAGACCTCTGGCATGCTACTGGCGATAGCATTGATGGTTGCACCGCGAACACCTTCAGAAAGGTTGCGGCCAACATACTCTGAGGCGGTCATGAATCCGTCACCTGCTCTCCAGATAACGACACAACAAATGGTGATCAACACCAGTGGTATTAGAATTCCCATACAAAGATCGGCGACGTTGCGGTACTAAAAATAGGCTGTACTTGCGCGAAGTTATAAAAAGTATAACTGTAAATTAAATTATGGCCTTTTTGGGCCTAAAAACCACTCTTAGGGGTTAGGAAATTTAGCTGGAGCCGTCAAACCAGCTTTTAAAAGCCGAAACTTTCTCCCTGCTTACGATGATCTCCTTATCAAACGGAGTGGTTAAGCTAATTTTCAATCGACTATTGGAATAGACGAGTACATCCTTGATTGAATTGATGTTGATAATGAAAGTTCGGTTAGCACGGAAAAAGTCTTTAGGTGAAAGGACGGAATCAAGTTCTTCCATTTTGAAGTCAACTATGTACTTTCTGGAGTCTGCCCCTAGTAAATAGACTGTTCTTCCATCCGCATAGAATAGCTGTATTTCAGAAGTTTTGATAGAGTTGATGTGCTCTCCTACTTTGACAAGGAACCTGCTTTTATACTTTTTGGTAGATAGGTCTTCTGCAACTTTGGGAATCACCTCACTTGCACTTAGACCGACCCTCAGCTTATCGATTTTTTTCAAGGCGGTGGACAGATCCAGGAAGGTAACGGGTTTGAGTAGGTACCCTACACTGTTCATTCTGAAAGCGTCCACAGCATACTCGTCGTAGGCAGTGGTAAAGATTACGGGTGTATCTATTGAAACTTGTTGAAATATTTCAAAACTCAGCCCATCCGTAAGCTGAATATCGGATAAAATCAAATCAAGGGCTTTCGTATTTTCCTTTAACCACTTGACTCCTTCTGCGATACTTTGGAGTGGGCCTTCAATCTCCATTGAGCTATCATATTTTTTGAGATAGCGCTCTAGCTTTTCTGCTGCAGGGGTTTCATCCTCAATTATCAAAACCCTCATGCTTCTATCTCTTTAGGTAACAAAAGCGGGATTTTTATCATGGTGTACCCATCACTTTCTTCAATGGAGATTTCCCCATCACTATAATATGCGTAGGCTCTTTTAAAATCCTTCATATAGAGCTTCTCTGCAGAGAGTTTGGGTTTTCTTTCACTTTCAATGATCAATACATCTCCTAAAGTAGAAATCTCGATTGACATAGGCTGAACTGTAGAGTGAATAGATGATTTTACCATCCATTCAACTACCTGAAGAATAACTCCCGGTACGCACATGCCTTCATTCACACTGGCTTTAAAGTCAATTTCTCTGCCTTGATACCAGAAAAGATTGATCAGGTGCTCGGTGGTATCAAGCTCTGTATTCAATTCGACTAACTCCGCACTCTTGCTTCCAAGGATATAGCGATATACTACCGATAACTCGTCTATCAATTCATCCGCTGCATCCTGCTTTTCATCTACTAGTGCTATGAGTGATTCAAGCGATTCAAGTAGCAGAGACGGATTCATTTCCCTTTTGAAATTTCTGAATTCAAATTCTAATCCCTCTTTCAATACTTCTTCTTCTTCCAACTTCATTTTATTTTCCTTGTACAGAAAGAGGTGGCTGAGGTGTAGTGTCAAATACAGAATGGTTGTGAAGCCATAGATCGAAAAGAATGTGGTGTACTCTCCACTACTTGGCTCATAGCCCAAGAAGTTGACGAAGTAATAGTCCAATCCTAATCGAACTATCAAAAACATTGTTAACATAGCCGCTATAGTCTGAAGGCAGATTTGCCAAAAGAAGGGAAGATTTCCTGCTTTCTTCACCACTAGGAGGGTTAGTAGCCGTGTTGCTTCCAATACGACATAAACCAGGACAATACATAGATAGAGCTCCTGGTTGGCGAAAAGATCATCAATCAGGCCAATGGAATTGTTGAGCAAAAGGATTAGCAGGTAAATCGCGATCCCTATAAACAGGGGCCCAATCAAACGGAAAAAGATATTATGTATAAATAGTCTTGTCACGCCGCTACTATAGGTAAGTGAATTTGAAATTCGTCCTGCTCATCAATGACCTTAATAGATTTCTGATGTAGGAGATTATACCGCTTTTTGATGTTCTCTAAACCAATCTTAAACGATGGAGTTCTTGCTGGTTTTGTCGTCTTATTGTTTTTCACAATCAACCAGGCATCCTTTCTGACCACTTCAATCTCCAATTTTTGTTGTTTAGAGATGGTATTGTGTTTCACTGCATTTTCAATCAGCAGTTGTATGGTCATCGGAGGCACTTTGCTCTTTAATAGGGAATCACTCAAGTCAATTTTTACTTCTACCTGATCCTCAAACCTTACGGCTAGCAGAAATTGATAGGCCTTAACAAACTCTAATTCTTTGGAGAGTGGTATTGTGCTTTGCTCCTTAGTGTTAATCGTATACTGATACGTTTTGGCTAATTGACGAATAAACCGCTCAGCGGAACCTTGATCTCGATATAGTAGAGCAGAAATGGTATTGAGACAGTTGAAAAGGAAGTGTGGTGAAAGTTGGCTCCTCAAAGCGTCCAGCTGGAGTTGAAGCTGTTGTCTTTGGTTTTCGACGTACTGAATTTGGGTCTGGGAAAATTGGTAGAATGAATAGACGGCAAAATAGATGACGTTGAAAATGATGGCGCTTACAAACGCTAAGATTCCGACTTTGTATAGTGTCGACTGCTCCAACTTGACCACAATGGGCAATAAGAAAATAAAGGCGCCTATTAAGATCAGTAACGTTGCTATTACACCTAAGAGCAAACGGAGGCTGGTGTTCTGTTTCCACCGAACCAGCTTATTCAGTTGGCTTGTGACCAGGTAGTTGACTAAGCTGGCTGTGCCTCCGGCAACTAAAAACCAGAGCGTCAACCCCTCAATATCTTGCAATTCCACCTCTCCTACAGACAGGTAGGTAAGGAGAAGCCAGCCGAAGCCTATTCCCCCCAGTGCCGAGAAGATTAGATTACGTAGATGATGGAAGCTCATGCAGTCTTTCTGCTTTCAGTAAAAATCAGCAGAAAATCTTCAGGGAAAAAATCAATCCAATGCTTTCATTGCTCTGCCGTAGTAGGTATCAGAGCCGATATCCCTGGCCACTTCTCTGTAGACTGCTCTTAAATCTGAGTCCTGACTGTCATTGATGAATGAAGCTAAAGATATTAGGGCTTCAGACAGGTAGTGGTCTGAGTCAATATCAGTGCATATTTCCAATAGTGCCATGACCAAATCTTTGTCCATATCTGCATGATCAGCCGCCTGACGTATGATTTGAGAACTATAATGGTCCGAGCTCACTCCTTCTGCTGCATCTATGTAAGCTCTAAGACTTTCTATTCCCAGGTTTTGATTTGAAATGATTTCTGAAAGCAGGATGTGGGCATAATGATCTGATGAAATATCCTCATCGATGTTTATCAACATTTTCACCAGGACGTCCTCTTCCATGTCTTCTTCCAGTATTTCTTTGAATAGTTCAGTCTTATAGTGGTCACTGCCTATTTCTCCAGCAGCATCCACTATTTCCCAATAGCTATTACTAGAAATATTGTCGTGTCTGAGAGCATCTCGAAACAACTGACTTTGATAATGGTCCGATCCAATAGATCTCGCCGCTTTTATGACTATGCTGATGAGATCGTCATTCAATTCTCGCTCATCCAGTGTTTCTCTTAATATTTCAGTCAGGTAGTGATCAGAATCCACATCTCTAGCTGATTCCAGCACCGCTTCAAGCAAGTCATCACTGAGATCATCATTTCTGAGTGCTTTTTTCAGAACTTCCGCTCTGTAGTGATCAGAGTCTATTTCTTCAGAGGCTTCTATGTATGCCTTGAGAGTTGTCTCACTATTCAATAGCTGACGCTCATTATTTTTCAGAAGTTCAGATATATAGTAGTCCGATCCTATTTCGTCGGACCCTTCAATAATTACTTTAGCTAAATCCTCATCTGAGAGCTCTTGTTTATCAAGCATGATATTTAGATAATGATGTTTGAGGTAGTCACCTTCCAGTTCGTTTACCTCATCCAACACACCATCTACGCCTCCTTTTCTATAGAATCTATCGACCCTGGATTCAGCGCCAATAGTGGTGGAGCGTACTATGTCTGGTAACACTCCTGCCAGCCACTCTCTTCCTTCTGGCTCAAATGGAACTCTTGAACGTCCAACAAAATATTCCTTTACCAGCTCATTTCCATTGTCTGATTCAATAATCACTTTTCGACGGGTACCAAATGCTGATCGACTTATTTCGAAATATCCTCCTCTGGAGACTTTTATGATGTCTTCGTCATTGTCTGACAATTCAAATTCTCCTTCAAACTGGATCTTGTATTCCTTTTGCCAGTCTTTGTAGTTGATGGTTGTTTTCCTACCGTTGACTTCCTTCTTGGTAGAACTTGTGGATACTCTGAGTTGAGCTTCAGAAGTATTTGGGATAAGAATGATAAGGATGGCCGCCAGTACTCCGGCGACTATCACTAATATTTGTTTTTGACCTTTGGGTTGACCTGATTTCATCGTTGTGACCTTTTAATGACGTTACAAACATGAGATTGATACCTCAAGGAAAAAATCACATTGTACTCAATTGTAGGTTTTATGTCACCAACCGTAGCGGAAGTGTTGCTAACTATAAATCGTGACCACAATGCCTCTTGAGCCACCACGATCTCTATGTTCACATAGATAAACTCCCTGCCAAGTTCCTAAATTGAGAGATGACCGTGATATAGGGATACTCACGGATGAACCCAAAATGGACGCTTTTAAGTGCGCCGGCATATCGTCAGGTCCTTCGTAGTTATGCAGATAATATGGTTCGTCTTCCTTTGCCAATCTATTGAAGTAGGATTCGAAATCGGCTCTGACCGTAGGATCAGCATTTTCATTGATAGTGAGGCTGGCGGAAGTATGTTTTATGAAGACGTGACAAAGGCCTTCACTTATATTTGATGCTTTTACTATTTGATCCACGACATGGGTGATCAAATGAAATCCGCGACTTGCGGGTTGCAATTGTATTTCTCTTTGGAAAATGGCCATACCCAAATTTCTTAGGTTTTCTCAATTGAGAGATGAAAAAGACAGCACTTTTCTGATTGCTTTTTCATTAGGTCTGCTCGCCCTTAATCTTTGGCAGGGATACTTCACGGAAATCCACAATGATGAAAGCTACTATTGGCTTTATACCAAAAAGCTTCAATGGGGATATTATGATCATCCCCCTATGGTCGCCCTTTTCGAATGGCTAGGGCAAAAATTGGTCCCGGGAAACCTATCTATCCGGCTTATCCAGATCTTGTTTTTCCCTATGGTTACTGCCATGTTCTTTGTGATCGGAAAAAGTCGGCAGTTCTTATTAATGGCCATCTTACTGTTTTTGGCAAGTCCATTTCTGAATTACCTCACTTTTATGGTCTTCCCGGATGGGCCATTGCTTATTTTTTTTCTGGTATTCCTGATTTTTCTTGAAAAGCAACTTCGGAATCCGTCCAATGTCCATGTCCTGGGATTAGGAATGGCACTGTCCATGATGCTGTACTCGAAATACCACGCGATTTTGATTTTGCCCTTTTTGGTGCTGGGCAATTTCCAGCTTTTGAGAAGAAAGTGGCTTTATCAAGTGGCGCTGCTGGCATTTTTCCTCTTCCTTCCGCACTTGATATGGCAGTATCAAAATGACTTTGCTTCCTTCCAATTTCACCTTTCAGGCAGGGCGAAGCCTATTTCTTTGAAATATATGCCAGACTATTTTGGTCAGCAATTAGGGGCAGTAGGGCCCATTCTTATCCTGGCCTTTTTTAATAAGGCTCGAGATGAGTTCGATAAGCACATGAAGGTTCTTGTTATATCGATTTTGGGATTCTTTTGCTTCATATCATTAAGGGGATTTGTTCATATTCAATGGACCTCCCTTGCCTATTTTCCAGCGCTTTTTTTATCAGCCAAGTTTCTGGAGGGATCCAGATACAAGAGGAGGTTTTACTTCCTGCTTATTCCATTCATTTTGTTGAGTTTTTTACTTCGGTTTCAGCTGGTATTCCCAATATTTCCAGGTGAAAAATTAGGCGCCAATTTTGTTAAAGGTCAGGATGCCTGGGCTGATCGAGTATCCGATTTGACGAATGGGGCTACCTATGTCTATGAGTACGACCTCAAAGAGCCATCTACCTACGCATTTTACAGTGGTCTCCCAGCCATTTCCTTTTATCCTTCAGCGCGTAAAAGTTCTCAATATGCAATGTGGTCTATGGAGGATACTATTCAATACAAACCCGCGATTATTGGAAAGAAGAAGGCATTCGAGGGTTCAAAGCTTTTAGAAGCTGGACAAAGGAAATTGCATTATATAAAGGTGGATACCTTCATCTCCTATCAAAACATCAAATGTGAATGGCTCGAGCAGAAAGGAAAAGACCAGGTTGAGGTTAAGGTTTTCAATCACCGTATTTCAGCCCTGCAACTGTCTTTGGATCAACCACTGTTTTTTTTAAAGGAAGAGAAAGGAGAAAGAATAGAATTGAAAATGGTTTCTGAATGGATGGATGTTGGGGCTAAACAGACAGAAGTCTTTTCTTTCATGCCAAAAGAGAAAGTCAGGCCAGGACATTATGTTATTTGTATCGATGACGGTCTCTTATCACCCTCTGTCAACAGTGATGAGTTTTTAGTGGAATATTAGTTTTCGATTCTTTCGAAAGCTCCAATATCGGGCAGATCATCTCGCATGATGCCATTGATATCAATTTCTAAAACCGATCCCGTTGCCGCATCCTTCGCGTTAGAAAGGGTATCTAGAGAGTAATCGAATGCAAACGGATCATTGAAGCCAGGAAAATTGAAATCCGTGGATGTCAGGTTCCCAGGTATCTCTTCAACACTTTTGATGATGTTCTGGAAGATGTTCGTATCCAAGGATGCACCACCTTCATTCCGAATAAAAAACTCCTCTTGTTCGGAGCCCCATATGATGGAGTTGGTCAATGTCAAATCTAAATTCTCCACCAAGCTCGGGTCCCCGGAAAAGTTGTCAACTGCTACAAAAGAAGGCTCATCACGGACAAAGAAATTGGGTTGATTGGAGAATGTGCAGTGATCAATACTGTAGGAGCCTCCAACGAAACCTGAAAAAAGAAAGGAACTGCAATTGTAAATCAAGGAGTTGGTCATGCTGATATTGGAAGTAAAAGCCTGCACTCCAGAGCCGGACATATGGCGAATGGTGGTATTTTCAATGGAGATCTCTACCCTTGCTTCCTCGCTATTGGTGCCAAAGGTGAAAATGCCATTGACCGCATTCTCAATAGTCGCGAACTGAATTTCATTTCCGCTACTTCCAGGAAAAAATCGAATACCTCCCCATTGACCGGGTGCTTCTACAAATGCATCATCAAAACGAGTGTTTCGAAATACCACATTCAGTGTTCCAGTATCGCCTCTTACCAATAGCTGGCCTTTGACGTCAATTACGGCTCCGTTATCTATGTAAACCTTTGTTCCAGCTTCCAATGTAAGCGTACATAGACTGTCAATTAATATAGGCTCAGTAATCACGTAAGGCTTTCCCATGCTCCAGGTCTCATCGCAAATGATCTCATTACCAAGAAAATTGGCATCCTGCCCATAGGCGACCAGTTTCACATCAGCTTGATTTCCATTCCACCGGAAGACCACAGAATCTTTTACTAAGAATGGCATGGATTCATCCTGCTCGTCGATAAACGCACTTATCAGTACCAAAATGCTGTCTTCTCCATTAAGTACTTCGTTTTCAATGCTCTTACCTTCCTTCCCATTCACAATAAGCGAATAGCTGGATTGATCCCCAGTCCCTACTGAGATACTTGAAATTTCGATGTTCTCCTTTGATTGATTGAATGCTCTGAACCTGCGCGTGATACTATTGCGTCCGGTTATAAGTGTATCGAATAATACGGTATCTGTGCTAAAGAAAAGCTGTACGTTGCCATTGGTGCTGACGTTATCGTCCAGGTTAGCGCAGCCCAATAATCCTAACCATAATCCGAAAATGAAATTTTGAGCTTTTAGGAGCCTCATGCAAAGTCAACGTAGAAGTTGAGGAGGTTATTCATCTACGTTCATTTTTTCTGCATATTCTGCAATTCGCAGTTGCTCAACAAAGTCCTGAAGCTGTCCATTCATCACATTGGGCAGGTTATAAACCGTATATCCTATTCTGTGGTCGGTCACCCTGCCCTGAGGATAGTTGTAGGTTCTGATTTTATCTGATCTATCACCACTTCCTACCATCGATTTTCGAGCTGAACTGATTTCATCATTATGCTTCTTGAGTTCCATCTCATAGATCCTTGATCGTAGTACTTTCAGGGCTTTATCGTAGTTGGCATGCTGAGATCGACCATCCTGGCACTCTACGACTATTCCAGTCGGTTTATGTGTCAATCGCACTGCAGATTCAGTCTTGTTAATATGCTGACCACCAGCACCAGATGCTCTGAATGTGTCTTTGCGAATGTCTCCCATATTGAGTTCTATGTCGACTTCCTCCGCTTCCGGTAGTACGGCCACAGTTGCGGCAGATGTATGGATTCTTCCCTGACTCTCTGTGGCGGGTACTCTTTGTACCCTGTGTGCTCCGGATTCGTATTTCAGTTTTGCATAGACATCTTCTCCTTCCACAGAGACAATAATTTCTTTAAATCCTCCGGCAGTTCCTTCATTTAAGTTGATAACGGAGAAATTCCACTTCTCAGTTTCCGCAAAAAGCTTGTACATACGGAATAAGTCACCAGCGAAGATGGCGGCCTCATCCCCTCCTGTTCCAGCTCTTATTTCCAGGATGCTATTTTTACTGTCATTTGGGTCCTTAGGGATGAGTAAAAACTTGAGCCTTTCTTCCATCTCCGCCACGGCCGGTTCCAGCTCTTCGATTTCACCTTTGGCCATTTCCCGGAAATCAGGATCTTTTTCTTCCTGAAGTACTTCCTTCGCTCCCTTGAGATTCTCAACGGCTAAAGCGTATTTATCATACTCTTTGACAATCTTCTCCAAGTCGCGGTACTCCTTATTGAGTTTCGTGTACTTGGCCATATCCGACATGGCGTCAGGCTGCACTATTAGTTGACCAACCTCTTCAAACCGGTGTTTCAACGCCTCTAACTTGTCGATCATTCCCTTTAATTTTAAACACAAAAATAACCAACACCTTGTACTGTAGATTGCTCCTTTTTTCGCTCTCTTTTTATATCCTCAGTTGTTCCGATAGACCTGTTGATGGAAAAGCAGTACAAAGGGAAATGGAGTCACGAGAAATAAAGCGAGTCTCTGATGCAGATATTATCAATAAAGGCACAGAATTAGCCATTGCATTCTTAGAAGCACAACCCAATTCTTCTTTAGAAAACTACCGCATTGATACGCTTTTGATGGAGGATTTAGACTCAACAAAACAGCTCTTGATCGAAGCTTATCAATATCAACTGGAAGCAGGAGAAGGACTTACTGATTTCCAGGAAAAGGTAGGAGCATCAGTATTTGTCTACCATCCTATCGTAGAAAATGATTCTGCTATTTCTCTCATAACCCTTGAAATCCCGGTCAGTAGCATAGTAAAATCACTGTAGCTCCTTATGTCGAAAGCAATCGACGGTATGATCATTGACCATGCCTACGGCTTGCATGTACGCGTACATAATGGTCGTCCCAACGAATTTGAAGCCTCGTTTCTTGAGGTCCTTACTGAGTTGATCGGAGATATCGGTAGATACCGGAACTTGCTCTGTTGTGACCCAATTGTTTTGTATTGGTTTGCCATCCACAAATTGCCATATGTAATTAGAAAAAGAACCAAACTCTTCTTGCACTGAAATAAACTTCTGAGCATTGGTGCGGGTACCATTTACTTTGAGCTTGTTCCTCACGATTCCAGGATACAAAAGGATTTCTGCAATTTCATCATCATTGATTGCAGCTACTTTCTCCACATTAAAGTCGTAAAAAACTTTTTGATAACCTTTTCGCTTTGCAAGAATCGTACTCCAACTGAGTCCTGCTTGAGCACCTTCCAATATTAAGAATTCAAATAGTACCTGATCCTCAAAAACTGGTACTCCCCATTCTTCATCATGGTATTTTATATAGTCTTCTGATGGAGACTGTGCCCACTTACATCTTACCAAATTGCTCATAATCAAAAATATTGATGAATGTGGGAATTAGGTTTTAGCCCCTTACAATAAATCATATTTTTGTTTGGTTAGTCAAGAGATATATGCGCGTCTATTTTCTTCTATCAATACTGTTCGTCTCTTTTGGAACTTCGGCTCAGCTGCCTTCTAGGTTCGATTTGGAACTCGGCCTTCTGAATGCCAAAGACGCAGGTATTCCTACTTCTCTGACCAGTAGCCGGAGCGTCGTGATCTACTCGGGGGCAGATGAAGGATGGATGGAGAAGTGTGAAGTCTTCCACTCCTCTTTGTCGAGGGTGGGCATCGACCCTGTTATTTATATTCATGCCAAAGAGCTTTATGCAAGTGATTTTGTCAGGAGGAAATTCCGATCCTTTTTCTCTCAAAGACAGCTGCGAAATTCAATAGTGATTGTAGACGGAAATGTTTCGTCCTTGTCCATAGTAGAAAATAAACCCAATGGTGACTTTGATTTCGAGAAAGGGTCCTGGACTACCAGGGGCTCTAGTTTTGCTGAGAATATTTTTTCACTAGGGTTACAGTTGAAGAGCAAGGGTCTTCCTGAATCAAATTTCTTGGTGCTGACGAAACCCGAGTTTTTAGGAGATATCAGCTTATTCAAGGGCAGAAAGTACAACAATTATTCTGGAGCCATTCGGAGGCAAAAAGTAGGATTGGCCCTATTTGAAGAATTCCCAGCCCTGGACCTGGGAGATATAGCGCAAAGTTTAATTTCCGAATACAACGCAGCGATTCAAAAACAAAACGAGTTGTTGAAAGAAAGCTTTAGTCAATTTGAATGGTCCTGGGATCCAATACAATATGAGTCTAATGAAAACACCCTGAAAGAAGGAATACAATACGTAGTACAAATTGCGGGAACATATGGCTCCACAGTCAGAGATCTTCTCAATTACGACAAGGATACCAATGAGACAATTTTGGTGTCTTACACGCCTGGACCTTTAGGTGGGGATGTTAGTCTGAAGAGGTTACAAGCTACCGAGTTCATGTACAAAGTCTATATACATCAGGTCAGAGCAGATGATATTTTTGCCGGAGAGGAATGGGATGCTGATGTTACCTGGCCAGAGGCGATGCGAAACTTTTTCTTTACGATGAAAAGGCAATTTGAGTGAGGAAACTCAATTACTTTCAAAATCGACCGAAGCTGCCCAATATTGATGTAGTAGCTTACTTAGAAAGGCTCGGCTTAAAAAGAGAGGACATTTCTTTCAGCTACTTGAAAAAGATACAACGCCATCATCAGCGTGAAATACCCATTGACAACTTAGCCCTACACTTTGGTAAGCCCATTTCCTGGGATATTAAAAGTATTTTTCGCCGAGTGATGGACAAGGACCGTGGAGGTCTTCCATTGGAATTGAATTACCTCCTTTTTCATCTTTTAAATCAGCTGGGCTTTGATTGCATCATCACTTCTGCAAGCCACTTTCGAGGTGATGCGGAATTTGGACCGCTTTACGAACACATGGTCATTCTGGTTGAACTTGAAGAAAAATTGTGGTTGGTGGATGTGGGTTTAGAAGAGAACATCCACTCACCGAAAGAGATAGTGGAACAAAAGTTACAAGTGGATTTCAATAGATACATGGCCTTGTTTGAGGATGCTGATGGTGATTGGGTCTTGAAAAAATCACACGATATGACCAGTTTCTCCACTATGTACAAATTCTCCTTATCAGAGACACAGGGTATAGAGTTTCTTCAAATGCATCATTACTATCAGACGGATTCAGATTCTCCCTTTATCAGTAAGAAATCTATCTCTAAAATTTTCCCAGAGGGGAAAGTGACCCTTACTGATACCATGCTCACTGGTATATTGGAAGGGGAGTTACAAGAAGAGAAAATATTGAATGAAGATGCCTTTCTATCGAAGCTCGAGCAGTACTTTGATATCAGCCTTCGCGACCTACTGAAGAATAATTGAAGACAATTGCGAGGTGCTGGACTCATAAAAGCCGAACACCTTTTCTTCTTGCAGACCTTCCTTGATTTCTACAAGTTCGTTGAGTGTTAGCACTCCTCCTACCCAATCATCTATATGCCAATGACCATTACTTAAATCTCTTAATAGCGCATCATCGGCAAATGGCCAGGAGTTTGTGTAAAAGTAAGGTTCGTCGTAGTGGTCGTCTCCCGGTGAAAAACCAATGCCTAGATAAGTGGAGGTGTCAGCGTTTCCGGACTCCTTGAGTTTTACCGAAATGGCTAAATCAAAATGGTGTGGCCAAATTCTAACCTCAGAGACGTTGGAGAACTTACCTCTTAGATTGGAACAAAGAAGAAAAGCATTGTGATAAAGAGAAAGTAACGCCTCTAGTGCTTCATCATCCTCCAGTAGAAATGGACTGCCCTTCTGCGTATCGTATTTGGGAAGTTCGTATGGGAGGTCCGCACTGAACTTATCAACTGATAAACCGCTTTCTCCTGCTTGACCCTCCAGCCACATCATGAGCTGAGCGAAACTATTCCCTTGAATATCTAATGAGCTGGTTTCGGCATTTTCTCTTTGAAAGATTAGGGTTTTGCTACTTATATCCAGGCCAGGCCTGACTAGCCCTGATTCGCTTTCAACCCATTTACCCACCATGATTTTTTCCTCGGGGACCCAACTTATTACAGCATTTTCATCCTCTTCTGAGGCAGGCAGATAGTGTCTTCCAAAAGCTGAGCAGCTTTGGAGTACATGATGAAGTTGAGCCTTGATTGAACTAATGCGATCCTTGTCATCGAAGGAAGCGTGTTCCCAATTCATTTTTACATCGTTCGGTTGGTGAAAGCAAGAACTCAAAAAAGTTGAGGGAAGTCAAGACTTTAGCGATTTCTTTTTGCTGATTTAGTGAATTTTGTCGCAATGCGCATTCTATTCACAAGCTATCAGAAGGGCTTTGCAGGATCAGCATATTCTACGGTATACCTGGCTTTAGGCTTGAAAGAACGGGGTCATGACATTTTTGTGGCTGGTGTGGAAGGCTCCATCATTGCTGAAAAGGTCTCTGAGAAAGGCATTCCATTTACTGTTCTCACCAAAGGTTTCAAATATTGGGATCGCAATTCCATTCGTATTATTAATGACCTGATTATTGAGGAAAGGATTGAGATTGTGAATGCGCAATCAAGTAGGGACAGATATGTTCTTGCAGCGATAAAACTCTTTTACAACAAGGGCTTCACACTGATTCATACGCGAAGACAAAGGGCCAACAGTAAAGGTCTATTCATCCAAAACTTCATCTATAATAGAACCGCTAATTATATGGTGGCAGTAAGTGAAGGGGTGAAAAAAAGTATGACCAAAATTGGACTGGATTCGAGGAAAATAACAGTCATTTACAATGGAACACCTAAAGAGAGATACAATGGGGTCAATGCTGAATCTGTCGATAAGCTAAGGCACAAATACCAATTAGGAGACAAACAGGTAATTGGTTGTGTAGCACGGAAGAAGCTGCAAATTGATCTTCTAAGGGCATTGCAATACCTCCCTAGCAACCTGGTGGTCGTTTTCGTTGGACTAAGTCGTCAGAATTTGTCTAAGGAATTAAGTGAAACCATGCCGACTCAGGATTTGATTTTCACTGGAGGACTTTCATCAACTGAAGTGTTGCATCATTATCCTCTCTTCGATGTAAAAGTGTTACCCTCACAAATAGAGGGTCTTTCGCAATCACTATTGGAAGCCATGGCTATGGGCGCGCCTGTTGTGGCCACTGCTGCTGCAGGGAATATTGACCTTGTCAGCAATAGTGAAAATGGATTTCTATATGAAAAAGGAAATGATACGCACCTTGCTGAAATGATTTTGAAGGTTCTGGCAATGAGAAGCGAAGAAAAGGAGCGACTAATCGCTGCTGGAAAGAAGACTGCCCTGGAAGATTTTAGTATTGAAAGGACAGTTAGCGCCTATGAAAAGTTCTTTTTGGACATACTGCAATAAAAAAGGCAGGTATAAACCTGCCTTCAATGTTATTGAATAAGGTGATCGACCTTATACCTCGTATTTCTTAACTGCCTTCTTGAGTGAATCAATGTTCGCCGTAATGGACGGATCACTGTAAACTCTTGAAGCCAAGGCAGAAATTACTTTTCTTTTGAATCCTAATTTTTCAGCAAGGTCTTCGCAATACTTGATTTCACTCAGATAAACTTGATGATCAATTTTCATTAGCTGCACAATGTTGTATAGAAAATCGAATTTTTCATCAGATGTCATTGTACTCAATGAAGGAAGTGGTTCAGGACTTTCGATTAGTTGATCTACCTCTGCCTTATCTAGTCCGTTTGCTTTAGCAAGCATGTAGATTTGGGTCTTTTCCTCTCCGTCAAAGTCACCATCGATATTTGCTAGACCGATTAGGACACTAAGCTGGGATTTAATGCTCATTTGATTATTGAATTTCTTGGTATGATGTGAATGTTAAAGATAAAGTGAATATAAACAGGGCCAAAATTACTCATTCGCGAATTTCCTTGCTTCACGCATGAGTAATTCCCGGTTAGCTGTGACCGAAGGATCACCATAGATTCTTGAAGCGATTTTCTTCACGACTTTCTTATTAAAGTCCAGTTTTTCAGCAATTTGTTCGCAGAATCTGATCTCGCTTAGGTAGACTTCATTGTCGATTTTCATCAACTGTATGATATCATAGAGATACTCAAATTTCTCATCAAAAGTCAGGGCTTGAAACTCGATTGTGGCGTCTCCCTGGTTTAGCTCCTCGCCAATGAGTGCTTCGATTTCTTCTTCTTTTAACCTGTGAGCTTTGCCGATGCTGAAAATCAGACTTTTTTCGATATCGGAGAATTTTTGGTCGCTTAGCGCTAAGCGTACAAGTCCCCTAAGGTGAGCAGTGAAATTGTTTTCCATTTGGTAATCAGTGTTTTAGGAATACGAAAAAATAAAAGCGGGAGTTGTAAGATAAAGAATATATGAGAAAGCTAGTGTAGGTAGCTACCAGCATTCACGTCAAAGGTTGCTCCTGTAGCATGATCCGCCATTCCACTGGCTATGAAGGTGATGAGTGGTGCCAGGTCTTTCGGTTCAGTGAGTCTTTCTAGTGCCAAATCGCCTTTTGCATGTTCCTCACCATACTGTTGCATGAACTCTTTGGCCATGTCAGTCCGGACAAAACCAGGTGCAATATTGAAAGCCTTAATGCCTTGTTTCCCGTACGATTTCGCGATAGACCTTGTCAAAGAAACCATACCCGCTTTTGAGGCTCCGTAGGCGAAATACTCTGCTGTTTCCCCTTTGTAGGCAGCTCGAGAAGTAACATTGATGATTCTTCCAGCAGCTCGTCTTTTTAAGAAATGCTCTACAGCTTTTTTACAAAGCATTGCCGGAGAGTTCAGGTTGACCATCATGGTCTCATTCCAGGTAGATTGCCATGCATCGTCAGCATCTGCAAAGGCGGAGCTTTTGGCTACACCAGCATTGTTGATGAGGACTTCTACACTCCCTAACTCCAGCGAAACCCTCTCGAACAGTTTGAGTGCTTCATCTTGCTGCGATAAATCAGCTTGAAATGCTTTAGACTCATTTCCCAGGATATGAGCAAGATTCTCAGCCTCTCTAACATTCTTATTATAATGGACGGCAATGGTGGCTCCAGCTTCAGCGAGTTTAGTTGCGACAGCTTTGCCAATTCCTCGGCTGGCGCCAGTTACCAAAATGTTTAATCCTGAGAGATTTATATACATCGCGTTGCTGCTTTAGGGGCTTCAAAATAAGTAAAGGATCGCTAAACTCTGAACCTCACAACGCAATCCTTCACAGATAAATTTTCATAGAAGGAACAAATTGCTGAAATTCAGCGTACTTATGTTCTAATATTTAGCATTTGGGTAATGGCATTTCCATTTAAACATAACCTCCGCCTAAGCACCATTATTGGTTATTGGGAGCTACAGCAATATGAGGACAATGAGATTCTGGCAGCTACTGCTAAGAGCCTCGTAAAAAAAATAGATGAGCACCCTTTCCTGCGAGGACCAATTGATGATGTAGAGTCTTTGGAATCTGTGAAGGACATTGTCAGCTTGATTATTTCCGCTGTGGTGCCTCCTGCGGTGAGCAATGACCAGATCATGGCCGTCTTCAAGCCATTTTCAATGGAGTATTTCTATTCTACAACGCCATTCCAAAAACTTGTGAAAGAAGCGGGCTCTTTGCTAAATATGGCCCGATTTGCCAATGAAGAGGAGTTGGAACTGAAGAAAACGATGGCTGCCTTTCATGCCGTGCTGCATCAATTTTATGGAGTCCAGCTACCAAAAGAGAACCAAATGGTGATGCAACTGGACCGTGATGAGGGGACGACCAGCTACTACCACTTGTTTTTTGATCCGAGATTTTGTGAGGTAAAACTTTTAGGAGAAAAGGCGCCGGAATTGACGCATGAGCAGATAGATCTCTTGGTCAGGGAAAACACCAACGTGGAACTTTGGTCAGAGAAGTTGCCTCCAGAGCTGTTCGAATTCACTGGTTTTGCTATATATACCTTAGTGGAAGCTACACATCAGGAAGTGCTGTCCAACATCAAGGAGGCTCTCCAATCCCAGAAGGAACCTAGTGAGGAGATGATGGAATACTTCCGAAAACAGGTGAGAGACTTGACACAAGTGCCGGACCTGGAATGTGGTATTTCTTCTTATCATACCTTCAAGCAGGTGTATGATCGTTGCGATGAAGGGGGCAGTATGAGCCTTTTGGTAGATGATCAAAATCATTTTCTCGATGCTTTTCACCGGATAGCCAATGATATCAAGGGCAATGGCGAAGCGGTTATTATACCCGATACTACGGATAGCGAATATTTTAACAATTCACGTCCCCGGTTCAAAAGTTTCATGGCTGTTCCGTTGTTTTCGGATGATGACTTTATCGGCCATCTGGAACTGGGGAGTAACTTAAAGACGTTGGATCCCCTGGTATATGCCAGAATTCTGGATTTGGTACCTATCCTGGCAACAGCTATTTCGAAAAAAATAGAAGAGACAGAGAATAAAATTCAGTCTATTATAAAGGAGTATTATACTTCGATTCACCCAGCAGTGGAGTGGAAATTTGTTGATGCTGCCTTCTCCATTTTGGAGCAACAAATGGCTGGCAAGAAAGAAATTCAAGAGGAAGTAGTATTTAAAAATGTCTATCCTCTTTTCGGTTCTTCTGATATTCGAAGCTCATCAACTATCAGGAATCAGGCGATTTTATCAGATTTAGTGCATCAGTTGGAGATGGCACAAAAGTCTCTAAATGAAGCAGAGAGGCAAATCAATTTCCCAATAGTTGGGGAAACAGTTTATCGACTTAACAAGCATCTGAAAAGACTGAAGAAGGGAGGACTATTGTCAGGAGATGAGCAGGTAATTGTACAACTCCTCCAAGAAGACATAGAGCCCACAATCAGGGATTTAGAAAAAGACTTACCAGAGTTTAGTGCTTTCACCAAAGAACAATACTGGGGTCAACTCGACCCAGAGCTGGGGATTTATTACAACGAAAGGAGAAAATTCGAGG
Source organism: uncultured Roseivirgaceae bacterium (assembly GCA_964653795.1). Classification (GTDB taxonomy): domain Bacteria; phylum Bacteroidota; class Bacteroidia; order Cytophagales; family Cyclobacteriaceae; genus JAWPMT01. The sequence goes on from CAZZHO010000028.1 coordinate 24,311, forward strand.
AGAGCATCACTATGATGAATGAGGCGATTTCGACTTTCATCGACACTGAGGAGGCCCGGGCACAAGCTATATTCCCGCACTACTTTGAGAAGTATAAAACCGATGGTGTGGAGTACAACATCTATGTTGGCGATGCAATAGCCAGAAACAAGAAGTTTAATAACCTGTATTTAAAGAATCTTAGACTTTGGCAATTGCTGGTGACTGTGGAAACGGCAAGAATCACTCAAGACCTTAAAGACAATTTGAGCATGCCTTTAGAGGCAGGTCACTTGATTTTGGTGCACAGTCAGCCACTTTCTGTTAAGTTCAAGATGGATGAAAAGCAATTTGATGTTGATGGTGCCTATAATATCAGGTACGAGATCATCAAAAAGCGGATCGATAAAGTCCACATTAAGGATACTGACGAAAGGTTGACACAGGCCAACACCATTTCGATCATTTATAATCATGAGGAAGAAGCTAGAGAATATCTTTCTTATCTGGAATATCTACGCCATGAAGGTTATATAACACCTCAGTTTGAGCAATTTGAATTGGAGGAACTTCAAGGTGTAAGTGGTCTCAAGGCTTTCAGAGTAAGGTTGGAGAAGACATCTAAGGGTATCATGAAAGAGCTTCATTCCCTTGGGATCAAGGCCAGTACTTCTTTAGCCAGTTAATTATTCATGACGTAAAGCCTTTACCGGATTGGCTTTGGCAGTAGCCACGGTTTTTGAGCTCACTGTAATCATAGCAACAATAAAAACGCAGGCTCCTGCTACAATGAAAATCATAGGGCCTAGGTTGATGCGGGCGGAGAAGCTTTCTAGCCACTGGCTCATGGTCCAATAAATTAACGGCCATGAAATAATATTGGCGATGGCAATGAGTAAAATGTACTCCTTAGAGAGGAGCATCACTATATTCCCGATAGTCGCGCCAAGTGTTTTTCTAATGCCTATTTCTTTTGTTCTCTTCAAAGCGCTAAAAGAGGACAATCCGAACAAACCTAAGCAAGCTACGAAAATGGCGAATCCTGAGAATACAGTGAATACTTTGCTGAATGTTTGCTCCGTTTCGTATTGACGATTGTAAAAGTCTTCCAGGAAGAAAAAGTCTACCGGATTGCCAGGAAAATATGAGTTGTAGGAGGTTTCTATTTTTCTCAGCACCTCCTGTCGATTTATGTCATTATGCAGTCTTAGGGAAAAAAAGTAATTCTTGTTTTCGCTAACCAGAGAGAATGCGATAGGTGCAACGTCCTTTTTCAACGACATCTGATTGTAATCATCCACTACACCAATAATGGTTTTAGTCTTACCCCAGTAAGTCACCTTTTGATTAATCGCTTCGTCTGGAGAGTTGAAACCCAGATACTTAATGCCAGCTTTATTAAGTATTATGGCAGAGGAATCACTACCGAAAGTAGGAGAATAGTTTCGTCCGGCAGCAAAACGTATTCCGTATGTATCAAAGTACTCGTAATGCACGCCGATGTTATCAATTGTTTGGAATCGTTCATTTCCTTGAGAAGCCAACTTGATTCCGGAAGACCATGAAATTTGCCATCCGGGAACATTGGAGCCTACGCCAAACTTATCTACCTCTGGCATGGAAAGTACATCATTCTTAAATGCAAGGGCTTTTGATTCCAATAATGAATCAGACTTGAAGACATTGGGGCCTCTTACTACCAGGGTATTGTTGATATCGAAACCTAAATCCCTCTTTCCGAGGTAGTCCATCTGTCTGTAGACTGTGAGGGTTCCAGCGATCAGCGACACAGAAGCGGCGAATTGCACTACCACCAACACTTTCCGTAGGGTTTTACCATTTGAACTGGATGAGCTTTTCCCCTTCAATACTCCGGCCGGGTCGAAAGATGAAAGTACGAATGCCGGATAAAGTCCAGCCAAAAGCACGCTTCCAATAGAAACGAGGGAGAAGATGATCCAAAATTTTATGGAAATCAGGAAACCGAGGTTGAGATTAGATTGGGTCAACTCGTTGAAAGCCCCTCTTCCCAGCAAGACGAAGGAAAATGCGAGAATGCAGGAGATGACATAGAGCACAAGTGACTCTGATAGGAACTGGAAAATCAGCTGCTTCCTTTGGGCCCCCATCGTTTTCCTGACGCCAACTTCTTTGGCTCGATCAATTGCTCGTGCCGTAGATAGATTGATGTAATTGATCCAGGCAATAATCAATATGAAAAGAGCAATGATTTGAAGAAAGACAATCGCATCTCCATCGCCTTGTTCTTCGAGGTTTATCTCGTTAAGAAGCTTGGAATGAAGATGAATATCGGTGATGGGCTGAAGAGGAAATGCCTGATGATAGCCATATTTATCATATTCCTCCTGATGCCTTTCGTACAAGACCTGTTCAAAACTTGCATTGAACTCATGATAGTCTGACTGAGGAGCTAATCTTATATAGGTATAAAAATCGTACCAACCCCAAGAAGACTCTGTTGGGATTTCATCTCCTTCCCGAGAAAGGGCATTTACAGTCGCATAGGATCCTAAGAAATCGAACTTGATATGGGAGTTAGATGGGGTATCTGCTACAATACCGCTTATTTCTACTATGTGCTCTCCATCAATTTCAAGCGTTTTGCCAATCGGGTTTATGTTTCCAAAGAACCTTTCGGCCATACTTTCTGAAATGACGGCTTTGAATGGCTCCAACAGAGCGGTTTTGGGATCACCTTCAATGAACTTAAAATCAAAGATTTGAAAGAACGACGGGTCCACGAAGTACATTCTTTCCTCCAGGAATGCTTTTTTAGCAAACTGCACCACTCCAGATGTGGGCATAGCCCTGGCATAATCCATCACCTGAGGCATTTTTTCTTTCATGAATGGCCCCACTCGTGGCACAGATGCAGCACTTCTGGTTTCAGGTTCGGGGTTAGCTGCTCTGTAAACTTCGTACTGTACTCTGTATAGGTCTTTGTAGTTTTTGTGGAAAGTATCGTAGCTCCTCTCGTAACTGACATATTGAAATATGAACAAGCAGGCAGCAAGTCCAAAGGCTAACCCAAGGATGTTTAGACCTGAGTAAACTTTATTTCGGGAGATATTCCTAAACGTGATTTTGATGTAGTTTTCGAACATAGCTGAGTTGTTTCGATTGCTGGTAAACTGTCTTTTCTTGTGCTTCAGGTCATAATTCCTGAT
>CAZZHO010000028.1:27577-31389 GCA_964653795.1 uncultured Roseivirgaceae bacterium
TGTTTCGATTGCTGGTAAACTGTCTTTTCTTGTGCTTCAGGTCATAATTCCTGATAGCCATTATCGCATCCAGCACGTATTTAGAGTTGGCAAAGAGTGTTCCTTTCTGCAATATCCTTCGTCGGTGCAGTTCCTCCATATCGCCAGCGATTTCTTCAAAAAGCTCTTCACCATATATCCATTTTAAGATGCTTTGTCCTATACGAGGAGGCGTCTCTGAACTCATGGTCTACTGGAAAATGAAAGTTGTGGGATGTTCTTCCAGATATTTTCTTTCATAGTCTTAGCAGTTTGCAGCGCTTCAAACCCTGCACTTGTAACTTGAAATAGTCGCTTTTTCTTACCACCCCTTTGTTGAGTGGCTCCCCCGAAACTAGAGGACAAAAATCCCTTGTCCTCCAACCTATACAGTGATGAATGTACTGCGCTGATATTGAGGGAACGCCCAGAATAGTTTTCTGCTTCAGATTTCACATTTACTGCGTAAGCTTCTGAGCCTATGGAGGCAACAGTGAGCAGTATGAGCTCTTCAAACTCTCCTAGATACGTTCCTTTCATGGGATCATCTTTTTATAATCTATGTAAATGTAAATAAAATATTATCCTCTACTATGTAAAGAATATAACATTTGAGAAAATCATAGCTTTACACATGTAATGGAGGACTTCACAGCAATGGATTTTGAAACCGCTCAATCCAACCCTGCCAGCATCTGTCAAGTGGGTCTGGTAAGAGTGGAAGCCGGTGAGGTGGTGGAAAAAGTTGATAGACTAGTCAAACCTCCTAATAATTTCTATTTCGCCAAAAATGTAGAGATACATGGCATTCAACCTTCCCAAACCGAGAATGCCCCAACTTTCGATGTTGTTTGGCATGACATCAAACATCTAATTCAAGATCAGGTGATAGTTGCCCACAATGTTGGCTTTGACGTAGGTTGTCTGAGATCAACTTTGGCGTATTACGAGGAAATTCAACCAGATTTTGAAGAGCGATGTACCCGCAGGATTTTTAGAAGGGGTCTCGCTTACTTGAGCAAGAAGTACAAAATAGCTCTTGAACATCATGATGCCCTTAGTGATGCCCACGCCTGTGCTCAACTTTATTTGATCCATCAAAGGAGGTTAGCACTGCCAAAAACAGGGAAGTTATTCTAAGGACTTAACTATTTCTTGATTCTAAAAAAGGCAGGAGTTTTTTATTTTTAGAGAAACTCATCGCCATTTTGAAAAGACCTATCATCACTAGCATCCTCATTATTCTATGTATTGGGGTCAAGGGGCAGGAGTTGGATAGTCTACGGAAGTACGTTCTTGAGGCTCCATTAGACACCAATCTTGTACATGCCTACAATGACCTCAGTATTAAATATTGGAATACGGATTTAGATTCATCTACCTATTTCGGCTTCCAAGGTCTAAAACTTGGAGATAAGATCAACTTTGAAAAAGGTATGGTGCGCTCCTATAACGCACTGGGTGTTGCCTACACGAACAAAGGTCTTTTTGATAGTGCCAGGGTATTATTAAAGAGTGGACTGGAACTTGCGCAGAGTATAGCCTTTGCAAATTCAGAATTTAAAATATTAAATGCTCTGGGTGTAATTGAGCGCAAAGAGGGAAATTTTCCCCTGGCAACGGACTACTTCCTCAAGGCGGTCAGCATTGCCGAAAGAATTGGCGAGCGCAAAAATGCCGCCGTAGTACTTAGCAACGTCGGAAACATCTATTTGGGAATAAGGGACTTTGAACAGGCGATCAAGTACTACCAAGAATCGTTGGTGATCTTTGAGGAGTTCAAGTTCAAGAATGCCATTTCAGTCATCTCCAATAACATGGCAGACTGCTACGGTGAACTAGGTGACCTTGATAAGGCCCTTTCACTCTATAAGAGATCCCTGATCTACAAGGAGGAATCAAGGAACTACTTAGGTATCGCCATTACCAATACTAACATAGGTCAGGTTTTCTCAAATCAGGGAGTTTTGGACTCGGCTCTTTATTACTTCAAGAAGTCTATTGACGGATTTTCCCGACTACCCGATACTCCAGAGATTTCTCATGCATATCTGGGTTTGGCCAATGCCTATCACCGTCAGGGAGCATTAAGAGATAGTGAGATATGGGGAGAGAAAGCCTTAGCGACAGCTGTTGGAGCCGGTATGGTGGATGTTCAAAGCCAGGCCAACAGAACGCTCTCACTGGTAAACGAACAGTATGGAAAGCTGGGAAAAGCCCTGAAATATCACAAGACGCATGTAGCCCTTAGGGATAGTCTAATTAGCGAACGAAACATTCAAAAAATAGAGCGGCTAAGTGCCCAGCACGAATCTGAAAAAAGCCAGCAAGAGATAGAGCGATTAAAGCTACAGGCCGAATTAAATGATGCCAACCTAGCCAGATCTCGCAACGCACAAGTTGCCATCGCGGTGGGCAGTGTGATGTTGATTGTGGTAATAGCAGTGTATTTCGTCCAGCGAAATAAGAAACTTAAAGCAGAAGCCGAGTCGCAGGAACTTCAAATTGAGGCCCTCGAAAAACGTTTCATGGAGTTGAATATTAGCCCTAAAGTCGAGGATGCAAGTATTGAGAAACTCAATGAAAAGATCCATACACCCCTCACCGAAAGGGAGTTTGAAGTACTGTCACTGAGTTTTAAAGGCAAAACCAATTCTGAAATAGCAGAAGAAGTTTTTCTTTCTATCAGTACCGTCAAATTTCACCTTCGAAATGTCTATGGTAAATTGGGTGTAAACAACCGTAAAGAGGCACTGGACTATGTGGTTAAGAGCTCTTAGTATATTCTTACTTTTCTTGACGCAATTCGACTGTATTGCACAAAATACTACTGAGGGTTCCTATCTCAAATCCATAATTGATAAATCCAAAAGCCTGGCTGGTACTCATCCTGACTCTGCTCTTTTATTAGCAGAGGAAGCATTGGATCACGCGAACACCCTTGATCAAGATTCGTTGAAAGCCCGCGCTTTCATTGCGCTTTCTACAGCCCATAGCTATCTGGCCAATTACGACAAGTCTACAGCCTATGCTTTTGATGCCCTGGCATTGGGGGAACAATACCGCGATACTTTAGTGGTGATAGATGCACTTAACAATCTGGGCATTGACTACATGATTCAGGAGAGCTATCAAAAGGCAATAGCATATTTTGATCAGGTTCGCTCCTATTCAACATCTTACAAGGATTCACTTCGGTTGGGCCACGCTTTGAATAACATCGGTATCATCCATGGTTATCAGGAGGAATATGAAAGGGAACTGGAATATTATGATCAGGCGGCTATCATCTTTTTGAAGATTGGGGAAAAGGCTGGCTACGGTAATACCTTGTTGAACACTGGCACAGTTCACACATATTTGGATGATTTTGCTCAGGCCAATTCTTTTTTTGAACAGGCATTGAAGGTTTTCCAGGAATCCGGAGAGTTGTCCGGCGTACAAAATACGCTTCAAAGTCAAGCTGAAAACTACTTGAAGCAAGGCAAAATAGAACTTGCGGAAAAAGTGGCACTAGAGGCGCTCGAGTTGGCCACCGACTTGAACTTCAAGCAAGATGTTATTTACACTAGTGATCTGCTTAGCAAAATTTTGATGAAAAAGGGTGATTTCGAATATGCTTTGAAGTATCACCAGGATTTTGCAAAGGTTAAAGAGGAGGTCTTTAATGCAGAGAAATCCCAACAAATAGCTGAATTGGAGATGAAGTATCAAGTAGAGAAAAAGGAACAAGACTTGCAGATTGCTGAACTTCAGATTAGCCAGCAAGAAATTACAAATCGGGCCCTTGTAAT
>CAZZHO010000028.1:31489-32877 GCA_964653795.1 uncultured Roseivirgaceae bacterium
TTTGCTGTCAATCTTTCAGATAATTAGTACTGATTTTAATCCCCTAATAGTCAAATAGTTATAAAAACTACCCCTTAGGGTAGGTCAAAAACTGACCCATGTGGTTAGGCGAATTTGGTGGTCAAATTTAGAATTTGGTTCTGCCGGAATTTTAACACCAAACATTGCCGCCATGAAACGAATACTCTATTTAGTACTGCTAATTTCTTTTTTAGTGACCTATTTCTCAGCGCTTGAGGGAAGGGGTCAAAACAACGTGGGGATCGGGACGACCTCCCCCAATGCCAATGCCGTTTTGGAACTGGTTTCTCCTGGAAATAATCAGGGTCTTTTAGTACCAAGACTTACTACCGCTCAAAGAACTGCCAGCTCTTTTGTCAGTAACCTCTCTGCAAATGAGAATGGTCTTCTTGTTTTTGACGCAACCGATCTTAAATTCTATTTCTGGCAGAACCCGAGTTGGGTGCCAATCTCTTCACTGAATGTGGGAGCAGGTTTAGCCTTTGATACGAATGGAGATCTTATCAACTCTGGGGACTTGTCAGCAACAAACGAAATTCAAGATCTAGAAATTACAGGTAACCAGCTTCAGATTTCTGATAATCCGGCGGCAACCGTCATTGATCTGTCTGGTTACCTCGATAACACCGATGCTCAGGTTGCCGCAGCCGTACCAGTGACCCCAGGAAGTGGAATAACATCGACAGATGTTCAAGCTGCTTTAGTGGAACTGCAAGGCGAGATTACTGCCGGAGGTGGCGACATGTTAGCCACAACTTATGATGTTAATAGCAACAATGTGGTAGATAATGCAGAAACGGTTAATGGTCTTACTGTCCAGACAGCAGTGCCCGCTGGGGCGGTATTTACCGACAATCAATTGTCCGATGCTGATATAGGTGCATTGGGTTATATAAAAAGTGCGGATGACGCAGATGCCGATGCTACTAACGAATTATCAGACATCTCGATCACAGGCACGACGATCGCCTTGACCAATCCTGCAGCAGGTGCAACAGGCGTAGATCTTAATACCACCTTTGCTACCGATGCAGAAGTTACCTCTGCCATCAGTGGCATCAATGTAAACGATGCAGATGCGGACGCTACTAATGAATTATCCGACATCTCAATTACAGGCACAACGATCGCTTTGACCAATCCCGCAGCAGGCGCAACAGGGGTAGACCTTAACACCACGTTTGCTACCGATGTAGAAGTTACCTCTGCCATTAGCGGCATCAATGTGAATGACGCAGACGCAGACGCCACGAATGAGTTATCGGACATCTCGATCACAGGAACGACGATTGCCTTAACCAATCCCGCAGCAGGTGCAACAGGAGTGGATCTTAACACCACATTTGCTACCGATGCAGAAGTGACCT
>CAZZHO010000029.1:0-12884 GCA_964653795.1 uncultured Roseivirgaceae bacterium
CCGGCTCTCTGCTATATCCCTCCTGCGTCGGGGATGCCGCTGCCGATCCGGGCTATGGGGCAAGTATATCCCTACGATCAAGATACTTTTTAGTCGTTCTTAAAGCCAGCTAGCAGTAACTTAGACTTCTTATCACCCAATCGGACATTTTTCTTCCATGCGACTTCCAGTAGGACTAGTTTTTCTGTTAATGACCAACATGTTCTCCTGTTCAGAGGATGATACAATGAATGAAGGCCTTCAGGACTCAATTGCTATTCTGACCCTTGGAGGCTCGCGAGTAGCAGGAAATCGCCCGGCCTATGAAAGCTACAGGTACGAACTATGGAAAAAGCTGTTATCCGCTGGCTATGAGGTAGACTTCATTGGTCCTTTCCTTGATAGAGCTGAATACCCGCCTTTCATGGGGTTGGACTTTGACAGTGATCATGGAGGGATTCCGGGAAATACCTCATTGGACTTGCTTAATAGAACAGATCAGGCACTGAGTACCTCCACAGCTACTCCGGATGTGGTGTTGATTACTGTGGGTGGTAATGATTTATTGAGCGGTGATGTCGGGGTTCCAGACATTATCTCCAATATCGAGGCCATTGTAGGGAAGGTTCAACTAGCAAACATTGAAGCCGTCATAATCATCGAAAAGACGACTGGACCAAGAAGCGATGCTATTTCAAATCCAAATATCAATAGTGTACTCACTTCATTGAATGAGGAAATTGCAGCGCTGGCTATTCGCACTACGACCAGTACTTCTCAGGTAGTAGCGGTGGATATGTTTACCAATTTTTCTGATGAATACTATGCGGATGCGGTTCATTTCAATGAAGCCGGCGCTGAAGAAATAGCGAGCAGATACTTTGAGATTTTTCAAGATCTCTTTGAGAGCAACTAATACTTTTAATGTCCTTTGTACGATAAGTCTTAGAGGAATTTTGATGTAATAATGCAATTTGTCTTTGTTAGCTATGTTTTAAGTTCTCCAAGGGATTGCACCCGCCAATTAGACCCGGGCGTGGGCAGTGCCTGACTTGCCGCGGAGCACGGGACTACAGGAGATGCGGAGGTAGATCTGTGTCTCCTCTATATTAATATTTGACAATTACCCACTACTAGGTATTTCAATTGCACCGTGAAACGCCTAAGTTAGAATCCTCACTAATGAACTGAACATGGCAGACTTTGAACCGGCGCTTGCTAAAGTGCTCAAAAATGAGGGAGGGTACGTGGATGATCCCGACGATCCCGGCGGCGAAACCTATAAAGGGGTAGCAAGAAAAATGCATAGCAAGTGGTCCGGTTGGGACCGCATAGACCTGGCTAAAAATCGATCGAGCTTTCCCAAGAACCTGGATGCTGATCAGGAGCTACAAGATGAAATCGCCCAATTCTACAAGGTGAACTTCTGGGACCCGATCAAAGGGGATGATATTGACAGCCAGTTGGTGGCTGAATCTATTTTTGATTTTGGGGTGAATGCGGGTGTAAGAACGAGTGCGAGGTTGGCGCAAGAGGTAGTAGAAACTGCCGCGGATGGTGTGATAGGACCTAACAGTCTTTCGAAATTGAATGCGTTTGATGAAGACCATTTCTTAGCCTCTTTTACAGTGGCCAAGATTGCGCGGTACGTAGCAATCATCAAAAGAAGGCCGACAAGCCGAAAATACTTGTACGGATGGGTTAGAAGAGCATTGGGGGATCATTAATACAGCATTGAAATGGGATTTATATCAAAATTATTTTCAGGAGGAGCCAGCACACTTGTAGATAGTGTCGGCAAAACTTTGGACAACCTCATTACCACAAAGGGAGAGAAAATGACCCTTGACAATGAGATGAAAAAGGCTGAGCAGCAGTTTGAGCTGGAGATGCAGAAACTCTCATTGCAGGAGCAGAGCTTAATACTGGACGAAAAGAAAGCCTACCTGGCAGATACTGATAGTGCCAGGCAGATGGGTATAGCGGTGCAAACCAGTGCCAATGCTGGATGGCTTGCCAAGAACATTGCGCCTGTGCTAGCCATCGTCACTACTTTCTTGACCATACTATTATTCTACATCATTGTATTTGATGGAGATACGGTGACGGATGACAACAGAGAAATAATCTTCTACATACTTGGGGCTTTGAGTGCCATTGTTACCCAGATATTTGGATACTATTTCGGGTCTTCTACAGGCAGTAAGTCGAAGGAAGATGCTTTGCATAGAGCAGCTCAGCAGGCGTCTATGAATCAAGCGAATAGTAATAAATAGGAGCTAATATAAAACTGATCCAATGCCTTGCTGAGTCAGGGCATTGGACTTAGATATTATTGTAAAGCTGCCAATACTGCGAATCGCCAAGACCCAGCCACGGATGCCTTCTGAGCATAGTGCCAATTACTTTTCGATCTTCCAGACCTTCCTTTTTTAGTTGGTGCATTTCGTGCTGTAGCTGATTTAGTCCAGCATCATCTGGCTCCAGTAGTTCCATTTGGGCTAAGGCCTTCCCGAGGTATTTCAAAGTCGGGTGACCTTGTATGAAGGGTTGGACATCCTTGACCTCTTTGGTCTGGAAGGCTTTCCACACCTCTCCAGCATATGTGATGTCCTCATTGTTGAGTTTTGACCTGTTGGCATACAGCTTTTGGTAGTCCGACGGGCCTATTTCGCCTAGCGTTTGGAATTGACCAGTAAGCTCATCCCCTAAACAGACCAGACTGACGTTATGGTGACAGATATAAGCCAGACAGCCTAGCATATTGGCATGACAGAATAAGTCGTACTCAAACCAAAGCACTACTTCATCAAAGTCCTCGGTATTTCCTAGCTTCATGATATCATTCAGTCCATCTTCTGAATAGTGCTCCGGATAAGTGGCTTTGAGATGGTTTTTGCGCCTTTCCCAGAATGCTGGTTCTTTGATATCTCCCTCGATAGGTCCTTCTATGAAAGCCTCCCTCCAGACTACAACATCACCTTCGATCCCACTTTGCAGGAAAAGAGGTTTGATGGCGTCACCATTGAGGATGTGTAATGTCTTATTCACTTTATTGCTGCGTCATTCCTGACGTAATGTAATGGAGTTCGATGATCTCAATCTCAAACCGTAGGTCAAGAATCTAACGAGCGAGCTAAATGCGGGAATTTATTCATCCAATTTTGGCTCCGTTTTGAGTTGCTCGATTAGGCTGCAATAGTATTACGTCGTTTTGCTCGTCATAAGCGCCCATGACCAGGCATTCGCTCATGATGGGTCCGATCTGTTTAGGAGGGAAGTTTACTACCGCTATGATCTGCTGACCAACAATTGCCTCTTTTTCATAGTGCTTGGTGATTTGTGCAGAGCTTTTTCGAAGGCCAATTTCTCCTCCAAAGTCTATTTCAAGGATATAAGCAGGTTTTCGAGCCTCTGGAAATGCTTTGGCCGAAACAATGGTTCCCACACGCATATCTACTTTCTCAAAATCCTGCCAGGTGATGTTCATACTCTTTTCGTCAGTTTTTCAATTAGATTTAAAGTTCTGGAATAAATCAGATCCATGCTCGCTAATCTGACCTTTTTGTGTTTGGGAATCTCTATGGTGTTGGCAATGCTGGCACTTCGTAAGCAGCGCTATTTTCTTTCGGCAGTGTGGATGTTGATGATAGTGGTGCTGTCGAGCGGCTATATAGGAATCTCACCTACCTTGATCTTGCTCTTTTTCCCTCGGGCGATTCTGCTAAATACGAAAAGCTTTTTTCAGTCGCCAATGCAATGGAAGCGGGAACTGGTCAATGGATTTCCGCTGACGCTTATCATCATTTCATCATTTGTTTTCCAATGGGAGAGTACTATACCCTTAGCAGCACTTTTTGCCGTTGAGTACTTCCAGCTTCTGTTCTTTGTTGCAAAAACTTATCGGGCAAAAGGGGTTTCATTATCGTCCAATTCTGGTAAGAGGATTTGGGTCTTGAATGCGTTGGTCCTACTGCCCTTGATCTTTTTTATTCCCACACTCTTGGTGGGGGCACTTCAGATTTGGTTGGTGGTTACGCTTCTTGTATTGGCAGTTTGGTATTACACGCAAGAGCAAGCTTATGAAGCTTACACCCAGATCAAGTATGCTAGCTCAGATCTTCAGTCCGAGGAGAAGGCCAGATTGACCTATAAACTTCAGGAAGTGATCAGCGAGTCCAATTATTTACTCCAAGGTGATGCTTCGCTATCTGGCTTGGCGGAAAGGCTCAAAACTTCCACGCACCACCTGAGTCAACTCCTAAATGAGACCAGACAGCAGACTTTCTTTGGACTATTGGCGTATGTCAGAATTCAAAAAGCAAAGCAACTCCTAACAGACCCTAAACATACTCGCCAGAAGATTGAGGAAATCGCGAGCCTGGTGGGCTATGCCTCCAAGTCTTCATTCAATACTTCCTTCAAAAAAATAACGGGTAAGACACCCTCCGAATATCGTGACAGTGGTGTTCGATCCGATAAACTCGAACGTCTAGACGAACAGATAGAACTTCGAACGCCGGAACCCTCAGATACATTTGGCTTGACAATAATCACAAGCGAAATGTTATCAAGCTTTTTCAAAATCTACTTCCGGAATCTTCGCAGAAACAAGGTTTTTGCTTTCATCAATCTGTTTGGTCTGACTGTTGGCATTAGCAGCTGTCTGCTCATATTCGTGTTTCTACAGCATGAACTGTCTTACGACCGCTTTCATCACGGTGCTGAAGATATTTACCGTGTTGCGTGGATGACATCCAACCCCCAGACAAGAACACCTCACCCTATGGCGCAAGCGATGGTAGCTGACTTTGCCGAAGTGGAGGCGGCTGTGAGTCTCACACCAGTCTATGGGCCAGGTCTTACCTTGCAGTCCGTATACATTAGAAATAAGGAAAACAACCGGATGTTCAAAGAGCCGGATATGTTCCTGGCGGACTCCACCTTCTTCGATGTATTTGATTTCAATCTCATCATTGGTAATGAAGAGGAAGTGCTAAGAAATGTTGGAGATATTGTGATCTCCGAATCCATAGCCAAGAAATATTTTGATGATGAGAACCCCCTTGGCAAACTACTGGAGGCAGTGGAGTATGGATTCAGCGGCGTGATCGTAGGGGTGATGGAAGACGCACCAAGTGCCAGTCACTTCCATCCTAAAATATTGGTTTCCTATGTGACCAGAAAGTCCGTGGATCCAGAAAGCTTCTGGTGGACATGGGGTGATTTCGGCCATTTCAATTATGTCAAGTTGAAACCAGGAACGAATGCCAGGCAATTGGAGGATGCCATACCCGATTGGCTTTCTAAGTACATAGATTTTACTCCTGAGCAGATAGCTGAAATGAAGGCAAGAAGATATTATGCGGCATTGCAGCCGATAGTGGATATTCATCTGCATTCCAAAATCAGATGGGAGCTGGAAAGCAATGGAGACATTACATTCATTAGGATTTTATGGGCTGCGATTGCTTTCCTCATCATCATTGCTTGCGTCAATTTTATCAACCTTACCAGTGCGAGGGCCTTTGAACGTGCAAAGGAAGTAGGAGTTAGACGGGCACTAGGTGGAGAGAAACGAGGCGTATTAATTCAGTTTGTATCTGAAGCGATTACCACTAGCTTCATGGCTTTGATCTTGGGCTACGGACTGGCCACTATGCTATTCTCTCAATTTCAAAATATCACAGGTCAGCCCATTGATATGGCCGCATTGTTTTCCATGGAGGTACTCCTTTCAAGTGTTCTCATGTCGGTTTTCATAGGCATCATAAGTGGTATATATCCTGCCTTGTCCGTATTGCAGTTTCATCCTTTGGAGACATTGAAAGGTAAGCTGGTAAATCAGCAAAAAGGATCCATCCTGAGAAAAGGCCTAATGAGTCTTCAATTTCTGGTATCCGCCATTATGATTTTTGGAAGCTTGCTGGTCCTAGATCAGATCCAATACATGGAAGACAAAGCGCTGGGATTTGATGAAGATCAGGTGATTGTATTTGAATTGCACAGTGATCAGCAAGTTCAGAGAATAGAGGCGATCAAAAATGAAATCAACACTATTCCGGGCGTATTGGCTACAGGAGGTATTTCAAATCTACCTTCAGGGCAGTTCAACCAAAATGTGATCTATCCAGAGGCCAATCAGGAAGATGTAGTGGATTGCTCAGAACTAAGAGTTGATTTTGATGCACTACAAGTTTTGGGGATAGAGCTAAGTGAAGGACGATTCTTTGATCCAAGTATGGCGCAGGATTCTGCAGGTGCTAGTTTCATTGTCAACCGGTCTGCTGCTGATCAGCTCAATGTTGAGAATCTGTATGAAGCTTCAGTGATTTGGAATGAAGAAGACGCCCCTCGAAAAGGGAAAGTAGTAGGTGTCTTGGAGGATTTCCATTATAAGTCACTACACTCCAATGTCCAGCCATTGGCGATAAATGTTGTGCCTGATGCTCTTAATTATATACTGGTAAAAGTGGAAGCCGGCACAAATATGTCCAACATGATCTCAGACCTTGAAAAGGTCCATCGTCAGTTTGATCAGGAGTTGGACTTTGATTATTCATTCCTGGATCAGCTGATAGGTAATCAGTACGAGAGCGAGAGAAGAGCTCTGGAGGTTTTCAATCTCTTCACGGTTTTGGCATTGATCTTAGCGGGACTCGGTCTACTGGCTTTGTCTTACTTGATCATTACCCAGCGAACGAGGGAGATCGGCATCCGAAAGGTGGTAGGTGCCCGAGTAATAGACATTCTTTTAATGGAGAATCGAGCCTTTTTGAAAGTGGTTGGATTATCGCTTCTCATTGCTTTACCTGTTGGTTACCTGTTGATGCAACAATGGCTACAATCTTTTGCGTACCAAGTACCTTTTCACATTGGTCCCTTTCTGATCACCATCGGGTTACTTGTGGCAATTGCCATTTCTACGGTCACACTGGCAGTACTAAGAACGGTACTAATCAATCCGGGCCAGGCGCTACGATACGAATAAAAGTCAAAACTCAAAATCATAATAATCATGAACAGAAGACACGATATCGACTGGCTCCGGGTCATAGCCATCATTTTAGTGCTGTACTTCCACGTAGCCATGATCTTCACGGCAGAGTGGGACTTCCACATCAAAAATGCAGAGACCAGCTACCTCTGGTTAGAGTTTAATTTTTGGCTAAGCCGCTTCAGGATGCCATTGCTCTTTTTCATCTCGGGTTATGGTACGTTTCTGGCACTAAGGAAGCGGAGCAACTGGCAGTATATCAAAGAGCGATACCTCAGGCTGATGATTCCTTTGATTTTCAGCATGTTCGTCATAGTGCCACCTCAGGTCTACTTCGAGCGGATTACCGATGATCCGGAGTTATATTCATCCTTTTTTGATTTCTATCCGCAGACTTTCAATTTCATACCTTATCCAGCCGGGGACTTCAGTTGGCACCACATGTGGTTTGTTATCTATCTGTTTTTCTACTCACTGGTGGGATTACCGCTGTTCTTGTTTTTGAAAAAGGAAAATATTGCTGCCAGGATTGAGAACTTCTTTGCCAAAGGCAGCTTTGCAAGCTTACTTGTTCTCATAATCCCGACTTTCATAGTGTACATGACCATTACAGTAGGTCAGGGTCGAACCAACGATCTTATTAATGATTGGGCTTTTCATCCCTATTGGTTTTCATTCTTTTTAGTTGGCTTTATTGCCGGACTTTCGCCTTCTATCTGGGGCAAGATTGCTGAGCATGCTCGCACGTTTCTGGGACTGGCATTTCTTACTATTTTGCTATTAAACTTTTTCCGTTGGAATAGGCTGGAAGACGGTATGAACATTACAGAGTTTTACCTCTATCGTACACTTAGACCTATCAATGTTTGGATGTGGATTCTCATGGCTGTGGGTATGGCACATCGCTACTTAAACAAGCCGAGTAAGATTCTCAACTATATGAATCAGGCCATCTATCCTTTTTACATTTTGCATCAGACCATTATTATAGCCATAGGTTACTATGTCATTCAGGTGGAAGAAGGAATTTTTGCGAAGTACCTTTTTGTCAGTACGCTATCCTTGGTCTTCACGCTAGTAGCTTACGAGTTTCTGGTGAAGCCCTTTAAGGTTACCAGATTCCTATTTGGAGTGAAGTCCCCAAAACCTAAAGTCACCTCTTTGTAAACTGGTAGATATGCCGCTGGAAGTAGTTGTCGGTGCCATTGTACTTTACCAGTTTTTTGATTTGTAGGGTAGACCCGGCAAGGGTGATTTCCTTTCGGATACTGGATTTCTTTCCATTGTCCTTGCCGGTCGTTTCCATCAGCAACCTCCAGCCATTATCCACCTTCTGGAATTCACTTACTGTCCAATCCTTATTGATGATTGACTTCCCATTTTTCTTACGAAGCGAGACTTTGTCCTTTCCTTCTACGATTTCCCCATTGGGCTCAGTATATCGGAATTTGAATAGTACATCACCTCCTGACCAAAGCGCATCCATCTCTGTTTTTAGTTCGACTTGGGTCTTATCATCCCCGTAATTCAGATAAGTCAAAGTCCCTTCCCACTTTGCAACCAATTGATACAAATCCTTTTCCGTCAATTCCTGGCTTAGAGCGCGCCCTGATATTGATATCACCGTAAGTAGTATTAAGTATTTCATATTTGAGCTTTGGGGGAGCCTGAAGAAAAGCTCGTTCCAATCTTTTAAGTATTTGAAAATCAGATAACTGCTAATTATTCTTATGAAAAGAAGTGTTTCATTTTGTTACAGTTCATGCCACTATTTGAAACAGTTTTTAGAGATATCTCGCTCACCAGAGCTAAAAAAAGTATTAACCAATCACTAAAGAAAATGACGTCCAGCCGCACAATCCTTGCGACCACACCGGCGCCCCACGGGTGGGTCGCCCTGTGCTAAGGCACAGATCGAGGGGTTATCCTTACATCCTTAGCAATGAAGATTCAATATTCTCGTTATCTTGGACAGTAGATTATTCTTTCTGCCATGTCCTCAACTTCAAAGAGACTTTTAATTGTTGTAGCAGTAATTGTTACATGCCTTTCGCAATATGATCTACAAGCTCAAAAGCTGCTGGTAGGCGCTAAGGTTGGTGGAGCTCTCGCTACACTGGAAAATTTTGATTTCAATAATTCCGATGGTTTTAATTCTACGAGTTTGCATGGTGGTGGAATGGCCATGGCCAGATGGAAGAAGATTGGCTTGCAGGGCGAGGTGCTGTTTGACTATAGTGAATTTGAAGGAGACGTGCTGGGAATCTCTACCAAGTTTACCTACATGCGGATAGCAGTACCTATCATTGGTAAGTTCTATTTCGCACAGGGCGCCAATTTTCAATTTGGACCTAGAATTGGATTTCTGATTTCTGCTGAGTCCGAAGATGAAGATGGCTTCGTATTTGATAGAGCCAATACCACAGAGAGCAATGACATTGGTTTACAAGTAGGCTTCGGATACGATTTGCCACTTGGAGTTTCAGTTAATGCTCGCTACAATATGGGTATCACCGATTTTCCTGGTCCAGATCAAAACCTCGCTGGGTTAGAGGTATCCATAGGCTACTATTTCTACCAGGTGGGTGGATTGGTGAGCGGAATACCTACTCCAAAGAAGAAGAAGTGGAAGGGTAGGTAGTCTACTACTTCAATTGTTCATGGTTCATGGACAAATCAACGCTTACCACCGAATTTGAATCCTGCAAGGGCCAACTTAAGTCCTACATATTGCGCATGACTGCCAGTATGCAAGATGCAGAGGACATCATTCAGGATACTTTCATCAAAGCACATGAGAAACTGGATTCTTTTCAAGGTAACTCCTCCTTAAAGACATGGCTTTTTGCCATTGCTTCCAACTTGGCAAGAGATCTCTTGCGAGCAAAGAAGCGATGGCCTGAAAATGTTACAGATATCTGCAAAGAGGCGGCACTAGGTAATCAGCAATTCTTTCAGGAGGCCATGACCATCAGACAAACTTCACCTCAAGGCAACTTTGAAATCAAAGAGCATATTGCATTTTGCTTCACATGCGTCTCAAAGTCACTCCCTTTGGAACAGCATCTGGTCTTATTGCTAAAAGAAGTATATGACTTTCAGCTGAAGGAGATAGCGCAAATCTCCGAGTTGACTGAAGCCATGGTCAAATATCACCTTCATGTGGCCAGGTCTTCCATGGACAAGGTTTTCCAAAGCCGATGCTCGTTGATCAACAAAGAAGGTGTCTGTCACCAGTGTACGGAACTCAATGGTATCTTCAACCCAGAACAAGACAGTAAAATAGAAGCATCGAAAATAGCCATGGTCAAAGCTGCTGAAAGCGGTGAGAAGGAGCATCTACTGGACCTAAGATTGAAAGTGTTAAAAGGAATAGATCCTTATGAGTCTGATGCTGCAGAACTCCAATTGCATCACCTGGAGCATAATCGTCAGGTGATGGAGAACTACTTGAAATAATGTTCCGGAAAATTTTTTCAAAAAAGATGAGCTAAATCCTATCATCAGATCGCCGCCAATCGTCAAAAGGCCAAATCAATAAAAATGAAACGATTAATTATCCTTTTGACAATTATGACAACTATCAATGCACAAGCTCAGGATGGCAAAGCAACCACCGAGAAAAAAACTTTCAGCCGAGAAACAACTGTATCTATCAACATCAACGCTAGTAAGTCTATTATCTGGACGCTTCTGACCAATGCTGACGATTATCCACGCTGGAATTCTACCATCATCTCTATTGAGGGAGATATAACCGAAGGCGAAAAAATTAAACTTAAGTCTACCTTGGATGAGAAAAGAACTTTCAAGCTTAAGGTGAAAGAACTCACCATCGAGAGAAGATTGGTATGGGGGGATGGAAAAGGAGAAAGAGTTTTCACTCTTGAAAGTGCTGGCAATAATGTGCAATTCACGATGACAGAAAAGATAGGAGGGTTTATGTTTCCTCTATACGGCAAGTACATTCCACCATTTGATGAATCTTTCGAGCAGTTCGCATCTGATCTGAAAAGGGAGGCGGAAACCATCGAACAAGGAAAGTAGTATAAGCTACTTAGAGCAAAAGAGCTGACCAGAGGGAAACCTCATGGACACACATACTGTCCTTGTGTCAATCAATTACAATTCGACATGAAGAATAGCAATCCTAAGTCAGTTCTTTTCGCCTTTGTCTTGTTCCTTTCTCTGCTTTCTGTAAATGACTCTGTTGCTCAGGGAGATTCCATTACTTTTTTTCTATTGCGTGGCATAGGAAGGGAGGCAGGCCACTGGGGAGATGTGTATCCAGGTTATGTGAAACAGCACTTTCCGGGTGCTCAATTTGTTATGATGGACTTACCAGGAGCTGGGAAATATCATGATAAGTCGGCCCTACCTACCGTTGAGAAGATGGCTGATTTTCTAAGGGAGGAACATTTGGAGATGGTAAATGAAGTCAACGGCAAGCGGGTCATTGTTGCCACCTCCTTGGCGGGAAATGTAGCACTTGAATGGATTCATCAATATCCCGGAGACTTTCATGGGGCCATTTTGCTAAGCACGAGTTTGAAAGGAATTTGTAAGGCTAAAGATCGAGTAAGGCCTGAAGCCAAAAAGCAGTTCGTCAATATTTTCCTTACCAATGACATAGCGGAAAGAGAAAAAGAGTTTCTCTCCATCAACAGCAACCTCAATGTGGGAAATGATTCTTTACTCACCGCCTGGCAAGGCGTTCAACAAGCGCGACCGGTAAGTAAGGGCGCTCTATTGAAGCAGACGGTGGCTGGTATGTTGTATAAACCTTCAAAGGAAGTGCCTGAGGTTCCGGTTTTATTAGTTGGAAGTAAAGCTGATAAGATTGTAGGTCAGGAGTGCTTCGAAAGCATCGCTGAAACTTTAGGAGGTGATTTGATACTGCACGAGACTGCTGGGCATGGCATTCCCATCGATGCCCCTCAGTGGTTAGCGGAGGTGAGTACCACCTGGATATCCGAAAATGCAGTTCCTTTTGAGTACACAGGTACTAAGGAGAGTGAGGTCATCAAGACGAGAACCAAAGACAATGGTCTTCTTGCTATGGGATGGATGAACAAGAGTGTTAAAAACTCAGGACAAGTTTTTCAATCTACAGGAAAGGCTTTTACAGATAGTTGGGAATGGGTAGATGATGGATTTGATTGGATCGGAGGTTTTATGAAGGAGGTTAAGGTGTCAGGCAACAGCCAAAAGAAGCAATTAAAACGGGTTCGCAAACAATTGAATCAAGAGCAGCGGCAAATAAGAGCGGAAGACACTTCTTCCACCTAAATTCGCAGTTTACTCCAGTTCATATTGAGTTTCGATCCATTCAAAATAGACCTCCCCGTAACGGAAATTATTGAGGAAGTCCGAGAAAAGCTTTCCGGTGAAAATACGCTAATCGTCAATGCTCCTCCTGGTGCTGGGAAGAGCACCATTTTGCCATTGGCACTTTTGGATCAGCCTTTTCTTCAAGGGAAAAAAATTCTTATGCTGGAGCCAAGGAGACTGGCTGCCAGGTCCATCGCTACAAGAATGGCAGATTTACTGGGAGAGAAAGTAGGAGAAAAGGTAGGTTATCGCATTCGATTTGAATCCAAGGTTTCAGACAAGACACAAATCGAAGTTTTAACCGAAGGTATTCTTACCCGAATTCTCCAGGATAACAATTCTCTGGAGGGAGTGGGTATGGTCATTTTTGATGAGTTCCACGAGAGGAGTGTCCACGCAGATTTGGCGCTAGCACTTTGTAGGGAGTCCCAACAAGTGCTTAATGAAGACCTCCGTTTGCTGATTATGTCAGCAACACTCAATATTCCACTGCTCTCTGAAAAGCTGTCTGCTCCGGTCGTGACCAGTGAAGGAAAGCAATATCCTGTGGAAGTCTTCTACACGGGTCATCAGGATA
>CAZZHO010000029.1:12984-32153 GCA_964653795.1 uncultured Roseivirgaceae bacterium
ACCAGTGAAGGAAAGCAATATCCTGTGGAAGTCTTCTACACGGGTCATCAGGATATTACCTTGATAGCTGACCTCACTTCCAGAACTGTAGTGAAAGCTGCCAAACAACATGAAGGGGATATTTTGGTTTTCCTACCTGGCCAAGGCGAAATCAGGAAGTGTGAGGAAATATTGAGAAGAGAACTTAGAGGATTTCATATTCACCCTCTTTATGGTCAACTACCTCAAAGACAGCAATTGGCTGCTATTTTCCCTAACAAAGAAGGAAAGCGCAAGGTGGTGCTAGCTACTTCGATTGCTGAAACGAGCTTGACGATTGAAGGAATTAAAGTAGTGGTGGACTCTGGCTACGGTCGTACTTCCAAGTTTGATCCACGATCTGGGCTGACCGGATTGGAAACAGTACAAGTTTCAAAAGACAGTGCTGATCAGCGCGCAGGAAGAGCGGGCCGTCTCAGTCCGGGCGTATGCTACCGAATGTGGTCAGAAGCGACGCATCTAAGACTAGATGATCACAGAACTCCTGAGATTCTTGAGGTCGACATGGCTTCGCTGGCTTTGGAGTTGGCATCATGGGGTGTGAAGAATCCGGAGACGCTCATTTGGTTGACGCCACCTCCAAAAGGAGCTTTTAAGCAAGCCCTTCAAATATTGGAAGATTTAGGTGCGATCGAGAATGGAACCATTACCGATCATGGTAGGAAGATGAATAAGCTGCCCTGTCATCCCAGGTTGGCGCACATGCTGATCGTGGCAGAGGAACAGGATTTGTTGCCACTGGCTACCGATATCGCCGCTATCCTCGAAGAGCGGGATCCATTACCTCAGGGGACCGGAATAGATATCAATTTGAGAGTGGAGGCTTTGCGCAAGCATCGTGATGAGCAGAGGCAAAACAGAAGGATGTCCCGAATAGACCAGGTGGCTAATTCCTACAGAGGACTTTTTCAGGTGGAGCCTGAAGATGACCCAGTCGATGACTTTGAGTCGGGCTTGTTATTGGCCCAGGCTTACCCGGAGAGAATTGCGAGTTCCAGGCCTGGCAACAATGCCCAGTTCCAACTAGCGAACGGAAAAATTGCCGCAGCGGGGCATAGAGATGATTTGGCGCATGAGCAATGGCTTGCAGTAGCCCATATGGATGCCCGAGATGGTATGGGGAAGATCTTCATGGCGTCCAGGTTAGATCCCAGGGATTTGGCTCCGATGGTCAAAGAAGTGGAAGTGATCAAATGGGATAGAGAAGATGGTGGTCTAATTGCCACTCAGGATCTTCGTATTGGAAATATTGTTCTGCAGAGTAAGCCACTGCCTGATCCGGATGAAAGCCGTATGATGGAAGCCGTACTAGATGCTATTAAGAGCTTTGGAGAACAGCTTCTTCCGTTCGATGATAACACCAAACAGTGGCAAAACCGTATCCTTAGCCTTAGGAAATGGAATCCGGATGCTGGATGGCCGGATGTCAGTATTGAATCTTTGCTAGTTACCGCTGAAGACTGGCTTTCTCCATATCTGCAGGACATCAGGAAACCTGCTGACTTAAAGAAGCTGGATTTATCTCAGATACTTTCCAGCAGTCTTGATTACGAGCTGCAGCAGAAACTAGAGGATTTAGCTCCTATCAAAATGGAAGTGCCTAGTGGTTCTAATATCAAAATAGAATACTTTCAGGATGGAGCTCCTCCGGTATTGGCTGTTAGGCTTCAAGAGGTTTTTGGCATGCTGGAGATGCCAAAAGTCAATGCCGGTAATCAAAGTGTCTTGATGCACCTGTTATCACCAGGTTTTAAGCCAGTTCAGGTGACGTCTGACCTCAAGAGCTTTTGGCACAATGCCTACTTCGAAGTGAAGAAGGACTTGAAAAGACGCTATCCAAAGCATTCCTGGCCTGAGGATCCATTGGCAGCTAAAGCTGTACGAGGCGTGAAAAAGAAGACCTAAAAGAAATAGTTGATCGTAAAAAGCTGATCAAAAGCGATTTCATTGGCAAAGTCAATATCTAATTCAGTAGCGCTCGATTCTCTTGCTTCGGGTGTAAGCTGAATGATATTTCCATTTACGAATTCAGATCTGTCGATTGTTGAATCAGTGTATTCAATAGCTGCGGTGCCGAGCTTTGTTTCAATGGAAAGCTGTGGGAGCACCAAAAAGTAGAGTCCTAACTGTGCTTCTAAGCTTACCTTGTGTTGTTTTGACTCTGAAGTCCCTACTGTACGTTCAGTAACCACCCTGTCTTCAAGTGAACTTACAAAGGAGCTTTCGAAATCATTTACACTTCTTAGGTAGTTCAGACTGCCGTCAATAAAGAGTCCAAATTTCTCGTTTGCTGTGAAATAGCGCCTCAGAAACAGGCCTCCCCCCAATTCAGAGGTCTGATTTTTAGTAGAGGCAAAGTCTATGAAAGCGTCTCTTTGGATACTTTCGATATTATTCGCATTAAAAACCAAACGAATTCCTATCATTGATCGATCTGTGAAAAACCTTCCATAATAGGGCCTTATGCTGAATACATCCGTATTGGTCTCTGTCACGTTGCTTCCGAAGAAGCCAAAACTTGGATTGGGTTCGGTATTTTCAGAATTCGAAAAATTTAGACCACCTCCTATGATTTTTTGGCCCTCCTTGAAAGCGTCCTGAGCCTGGAGAGTAGATGAAAATAATAGAATAATGGCGGCGATTTTTGAAAATTGATTCATGAGTATTCGACGTGGGTGAAAATGCCATTTACATGACCAATAACCGAGCCAATCTCGACTGATAGAATTTTGTCCCTATTAAAAAATCTTCAATTCTTAAACCTAGGCGGTTGCAAGCCCTCATGTTCTCATTAATTTCACTTCGATGAGAGTCATTGCTATATCGAGTTGGGACGAATTCAAGGATATTGTAGCTGGAGATGATTTTAGAAGTTGGGCCTTTCGTGGGCAAGCCAATGCTCAATGGAATCTGGAACCTACACTTGCCAGGTACCTTCGGTGCTATGGTGTGCATGCTTCTGTTTGGTCCAAGCAGGAGCTGCGTATCTACAGTATTTTCAGAAGAAAGGCTCATCAATTTCTGGAGCACCTGCCGAAGGAAGATGATGCATTTGAGTGGTTGGCCACTATGCAGCACCATGGCGCGCCAACAAGACTTTTAGACTTTACCTGGTCACCTTACGTTGCGGCATTCTTTGCTTTGGAGAGAGCCATTTCTAAATCGGCCATTTGGGCTGTTTATCCCCCGGTATTAAGGTACGAACAGACTTTTCCAAACCTGCCTGAGTTGGAGGGCAATATTCATGATCACATTGGTCCATGGTTGATTGGTAATTACCAGAAGTACTTCGTGCCTAATAAGTACAATTTTATCACGCAAGGTGAACCCTATCGGATGAACAGGAGACATGTTGCCCAGTCCGGAACATTTGTCATTCCATCAGATATTTCTAAAACTTTAGAAGAGATCGTGGAGGTGAATACAAAGCTAAGCTCGGGTATTGTCAAGTTTGAATTAGATACCGAAGCAATGCGCCATGACACCCTCCGCAGGCTTTATAACATGAACATCACAAATGCCACTCTTTTTCCGGACTTAGATGGGCTCGCACGATCCATGGCGCTGGAGTTTGAGTTGCATTGGGCATACGATCCTATCTCCGGCAAGAAGTTCAATGATTTTTATAAGAAACTTGAGTAGTAACTTGTAGAGTAAATGCAATAGGTATGCCTAAATCCTGGTCTGAGAAATTTGACAATGGTAAGAGTCATGAAGTCAAGGTGATAGATAAAGACTTTGCTGATATCCCAGCGGGAAGCACTATGTTGATTGCTACACCGAAAATTGTTGCGGATTATGTTCGTCAGATTCCGGAAGGGTATGAGGCTGATGTCAAAAAGATCAGAAAGGACCTTGCTGCGGAGTACGGAGCGGAATATACATGCCCAGTAACCACCGGTATCTTTTTGAGAGTAGCGGCGGAAGTGGCATATGAGGAAATCGAATCAGGCAAGTCATTGAGTGAAGTAATACCTTTCTGGAGAGTGATTGATAAGAAAAGTACCGCTGCGAAAAAGCTAACTTTCGGATACGATTTCGTTAAGGAAAAGCGAGAGGCCGAAGGCTTGACCGCTTAGCTTCCCATCCAGTTTTTAAATTCTGAAGCCTTCTCGGCACTGACGATCGTTTCTTCCTCACAACTAGGACTAAGCTCAAGAAGTAGCTTTCCCTTATGATATCGATGGACAACTTTTACCCCTTCAAATGCCACAATAAATTGTCTGTTAGCACGGTAGAATTGCTCAGGATCTAAGACGCCTATCAATTCATCTAATGTTTGATCCATTATATATTTCTTACCGTCATTGGTTACTAAATGCACTACACCGTGCCTCAGGTGAAAGTAAGAGATGTTCTTTGTTTCTACTGCCCAGAGTTTATCTCCCTGCTTGATCAGAAATCTGGTTTTGTATTTTTTATCATCAAGACGAATTTGCTTCAGGAGGTCTGGTAAAGATTCGTTGCTAGCACCTCCAAAACTCTTTTTCATAGCCTGAAATTTTTCCAGACTCATAGCCAAATCTTCATTTTTAATGGGCTTCAGTAGATAGTCGATACTGTTCACCTTAAAGGCTTTCAACATATATTCATCGAAAGCAGTAGTGAATATCACTGGGCAGCTCACTTCCACTTCATCGAAGATTTCAAAGCTTATGCCATCACTCAACTGAATGTCCATGAAGATCAAGTCAGGTAGATCATGGTTCCTGATCCATTTGATGCTATCTGCTACACTGTCGATGACTTCAACGATTTCAATTTCCAGGGTTTGCTCTTCTAGAATTTTTTGCAGTCTCCTGAATGCCGGAGCTTCATCTTCAATTATGACGACTTTCATCTTTTTAGGAGGAAAGATTTAGTTCTGTATCCTCCATCAATTTAATAAGAGGGACGGCCACCATGAAATTTTTGGCTGTAGTGATGATGTCTACCTCTCTGTTACCAAGGAGTTGGTATCTTTTTTTGATATTAGCGAGGCCAGTTTTAGTGGATTTTTCCAGCGTATTCTTCAATTGAAGATTATTCTTCACGACAATGGATACTCCATTTTCTACATATATATGAATCTTCAAAGGGGCTGATTTAGAGATTTTGTTGTGCTTAATAGCATTTTCCACCAACATTTGGATGGTGAGTGGCGCGACGTATTCATCGAGGTATTTTTTATCTACTTCAAATTCGAATTGTAAGTTTTCAGGGTATCTCATTTTTAATAGAAATAGATACGCTTTTGAGAACTCAATTTCCTCTGACAAATGAACAAGTTCTTTGTCCTTTGTTTGAAGAATGTACCTATATACTTCTGATAGTTTTTGAGTGAATTCAATTGCAGTATCCTGGTTTTCTGCAATTAAGGTGGTCAATGCGTTAAGGCTGTTGAACAAGAAGTGTGGACTCATCTGATTCTGCAGAACCTCAAATTGTGTTCTTATCTGTTGATGCTTTAAGTCCTGATTCTGTTTGAAGGTCTCTTTCCATTTGTCGAAAAAATAAACTGCCTCGTAACAGAGAGATACTAGTATGGCTGCAGTGAAACTGAATGGTAAGAAATGTGTAAACTCATTAAGGCTTTGAATTTCACTTAAGGTATTGAGGCCCAATAGAAGTTTTACAGGTAGTCCACCGAAGGTTATCCAAAAAATGATGGCTAATGCGCTGTATATAATTCTTTTCTTGGTTTGGTTGATCTGAGGGAATTGCTTTCGAAAAAAAGTAATGATGTAGAATGCCCCATTCCAGTAAATAATCGTCATAATTAGTCCCGTTGCGAAATTCTCCCAAAATGGTTTCGAAGCGGCATGTTCGGGATTCGCTAAAATTGAAAAGAGTGCCACTACGGGAATACCGAGCCATCTTATTAACGGTTCATTGATCTTGATTCTGGACATTGTTTTCCTGAAAATGTTCACTAAAACTACCGATTTTCAACCCTTCAGGTGTCTATTAGACCTACGAAGTGGTCTTTTCGAAACCCCAAGCCATGATAAATGGCAATGAAGCCGGTATTTCGGCTATTAAGGCTGGAAACTGGCCTCAAACCCTTCAATTCATGCTTTATTAAGATCAATTCTAGCCTCACTAAGGTCCTTGTTACATCCGATATGGTGCTCCGTTACTTTCACCATCGCAAATCTGAAAAAGGAAAAATGAAAACTATTGATTTAAAATTGATGCTGGCCTTATCTCTAATCATGCTAGGGACAACTGCATGGGGACAAAGCCAGATCGTAAAAGGAACAATAAAAGATCTGCAATCTGATGCTCCTCTTATAGGAGCTACTGTATTGTTGGCTGGTTCTGACCCAGTAAAAGGTGCGGTATCCGATTTTGATGGCAACTTTAGAATTGAAGATGTGCCAGTAGGACGTCAGACCTTTAGCGTTCAGTTTATAGGATATAAAAGTATCAACTTACCCAACGTCCTGGTCACGGCCGGTAAGCAAGTGGTGTTGAATATCCAACTGGAGGAGTCGGTCGAGCAATTAGCTGAGATTGTGGTAACAGCTGATGCAGATAAGGATTTGCCTATCAATGAATTGGCGAAGGTAAGTGCTCGAACCTTCAGCCTTGAGGAGGTAACTAGGTTCTCAGGTGGTCGAAACGACGTAGCTAGGTTAGCTACATCATTTGCAGGAGTCAGTGCACCCAATGATTCCAGAAATGATATAGTGGTGCGTGGAAATTCACCTGTAGGCCTTTTGTGGAGAATTGAAGGTATCCCAATTGCTACTACCAATCACTTCGCTACCCTTGGGACTACAGGTGGTCCGGTGAATGCACTTAATACCAACCTCTTAAGAACTTCAGATTTCTTGACTGGAGCATTCCCAGCTGAGTATGGAAATGCTAACGGTGCTGTCTTTGATGTTAATTTCAGAAATGGCAATACGGAAAAATTGGAATTCACAGGTCAAATGAGTGCTTTTTCAGGGTTGGAGTTCATGGCAGAAGGACCTTTGAACCCTAATAACAATAGCTCCTTTATCGCATCCTATAGATATGGTATTGCCAGCGTCGCTGCAACTGGGACAAGTGCTATTCCTTTTTACCAGGACTTCTCTTTCAAAGTAAATATGGGTCAGAGTAAAATCGGCCGATTTGAGTTCTTTGGACTAGGTGGTTTGAGTAGTATAGATTTCTTGGGGGAGGATATTGATGAGACTGACCTTTTTGCCAATCCGAATCAAGATGCTTTCGTTACAAATGACCTTGCATTGTTTGGTTTAGGTCACACCATTAGACTGGGTAAAGGCGGTTATATCAAATCCAACATTGGTTTTTCTACTACAGCTAATGACTTTACTCAAGACAATCTTATCCTGGATGTAGACGGTAATCAAATCAACTCGTATAGAGCAACAAACGCCTCTAATAGAGAAAATCGATACACGTTTACTTCCACCTGGAATCAGAAATTCAGTCCTAGGTTTAGCCTGAGAACAGGTTTTGTAAATGAGATCTATCAAACTGATTTCTTCACCGAAGATCGAGACAATAGAGCGTCTATTCCGGATGCCAATGGAGACGGTGTTCCAGATCGATTCATTCTTCAAAGAGATACAGACGAGATTTATGTATTAGCTCAGGTGTTCTCTCAGGGTGAATACAAATTCACGGATGACCTGAGCGCTACATTAGGTATTCATAGTCAATATCATTCTGTTACTGAGGCGAGTTCCCTGGAACCAAGATTGGGTATAAGCTGGCAGCTTGATCCTGTTCAAAGACTGAGCTTCGCCTATGGTTTACATGCCCAGGCTGTTCCTTCGCCAATATTGTTCTTTGAAGAAGAGATCTCTCCTGGACTGACAGAAAGAACTAATGAAGACTTGGGGTTTATGAACAGTCACCACTTTATTCTCGGTTATGATCGCAATTTTGGAGATAGCTGGAGATTAAAGGCAGAGACCTATTACCAGAGGCTGTTTGACGTTCCAGTACAAGCCTTTCCTAGCAGTTATTCTGTGATCAATCAGGGCGCAGATTTCATATTCGATGAAGAAGGCTCGCTCGTAAATGAAGGCACTGGAGAAAACATTGGTATAGAGTTAACGCTGGAGAAATTCTTCAGTAGAGGCTACTATGCGCTTATTACCACCTCAATATATGATTCGCAGTATGAAGGAAGTGACGGTGTAAGCAGAAGTACGGCTTTTAATAATAATTACATACTCAATGTGCTTGCTGGTAAAGAGTGGAAGTTTGGTAAAGATCAAAGGAATGCATGGACCTTCGATACCAAGATCACTACTGCAGGAGGGAATCCCTTTACCCCGATCGATATAGATGCCACCAGACAGAATGCTGGCAGAGAAGTGAGATTTGATAATGTCGCTTTTAGCGAAAGATATGAGGACTACTTCCGGTTGGACATGAAGTTTGGTGTAAGGCTCAATAGCGCGAAGCGTAATGTTTCTCATCAATTCTTTGTAGACCTTCAGAATATTACCAATCGCACAAATGAATTTGTAAGAAGATATAATGAGGTAACAGACGAAATAAATACTGTGGAACAGATAGGGTTTTTCCCCGATGTTCTCTACAGAATACAATTCTAATTGGCGGTGTATCAAAAAGTCATGGAGGTGCAAGCCTCAGTGGCTTTTGTTTGCTTGACTTAAACATATTCCAGATCGTTCGAATAAAATACCGACTCACCTCTCTGCAATCTTTAACTGCCACCTAATGGTGTTTTTTTGCATTCGCAATCAGTACAGTAGAGATTGAGGTTAGTGATAGTGATTGTAGAATAGAGCACAATCGAAAAAATTGGTAGTTGGTGAAAGCCGACAACAAATTAGCTATAGACCGAGAGCCGGCATGTAAGTGCCGGCTTTTTCATTTCCAATAAATACCCATTCATATCTTGATAATACTGGTTGATTTTAAGTTGTATCTGTACGGTTATGAAATTATTATCTTTGCCTTTACCTAAAACCCCACAAAGAGCTATGGTTAGGTTAATCGCACTTATTTCGCTTTGTATTTTCTCTTACGATTCCATTGCCCAGGATATACTAGTAAAAGTGAAGGAGAGAGAAGGTCTTATTTATTCGGTTTTTTTTCATGCTGACTATGAATACGACGTTTCTATTAAACTGCTAGATAAAGGAGGTAGGTCACTAATTACAGATAAGGTTTATTCAGACGGTTTTGATAAGCCTTATAACCTTAGAAACTTGCCGGCAGGCGTTTATAAGTTTCAGGTGAAATACAGTGGCGAAAAGTTCGAACAAGAGATTTCTATAGGTGCCAGGGAGCAAGAAGTCTTATCCAAAGAAAGGGTGGCAAAAACTAAAGAGCCTAAGGATAAGGTCAAGAGAGTAAAGATGAAGTTTCCTGTGATCATCGATGAAACAGAGGAAAACGTCAAAATTGCCGTGAAAGATCCCGGTATAGAATCACTTGGTGTGTTTTTCTACCTCAATGACTCTGATGAGTTCGAGTACTTCTATTGGGAGCCAACTGAACTCAAGGAGCAGATCTATAAGCTGTCTCAATTCGACGCTACTAACCTTCGTGTTGAAGTGGTTGAAGACGGCAAAATTCTAGCTAGCAAGCAGATCGCAAGAGAATAATTTCTCTCTCACCAATTCTCAAATCTTATATCGACGCTGCAAGATGGCTTGCTTCATAAATAGCCTTCTTCGCATCTAATTCAGCAGCTTCTTTAGCGCCACCAATTATATGGGTGGTGATGCCAGAGTTCTGCAACTGATCGTAAAGTTCTCTAAGTGGCTCTTGACCAGCGCAGATGATTACGTTATCTACGTCCAAGACCTCAGCCTTTCCATCTATTGAAATATGGAATCCTTTGTCATCCACTTTCTCGTAAGAAACGTTTGACAGCATCTTCACCTGCTTCATAGCGAGACTAGCGCGATGGATCCACCCGGTGGTTTTGCCCAGACCCTTTCCATGCTTTCCACCAGAACGCTTTAATAAGAAAATCTCTCTAGGGGACTTTTCAGGGTTAGGTAGTTTGTTTGCACCTCCCTGGGAGTAAGATTTATCGATTCCCCATTCTTCAAGGTACTTGTCAATATCAAGACTTGGTGCCTGACCCTGATGAGCGAGGTATTCGGCCATATCAAAGCCAATCCCTCCTGCACCTACAATAGCTACTTTCTCGCCAACCTTTTTCTTCTCAAGTAAAACATCACTGTAATCAAGGACTTTGGGGTCGTTTGAACCTTCGAACTCAACTTTCCTTGGCGAAACACCAGTTGCGATGATCACTTCATCAAAGCCTTTGAGGTTTTCAGTATTGGCGGCAGTATTCAGATTTAAAGTCACATTATGCTTCTTGATCATTTCGTTGTAGTAACGAATGGTTTCCTCATACTCCTCTTTGCCAGGAATTTCCTTGGCCATGTTAAACTGGCCGCCGGTCTTGCCTGAGGCTTCAAAAAGCGTGACATCATGGCCTCTTTCAGCAAGGATGGTCGATGCTGCGAGCCCAGCAGGCCCTGCACCTACTACTCCAATTTTCTTTTTGTTAGTCGTAGGGTGGAAATTCAATTCTGTTTCATGGCAAGCCCTTGGGTTGACAAGACAGCTGCTGATTTGAATTTGAAAAGTATGATCAAGGCAAGCTTGATTACAAGCAATACAAGTATTGATTTCGTGACTTTTATCATCCATCGCCTTCTGTACTAAGTCTGGGTCAGCCAGGAACGGCCGAGCCATCGATACCATGTCAGCACATCCATCGGAGAGAACTTGCTCACCAACTTCGGGCATATTGATTCGGTTGGTGGTGATTAGGGGAATCTTTACTTCACCCATGAGTTTTTTAGTGACCCAAGCAAAGCCACCTCTTGGTACTACTGTGGCGATGGTAGGTACCCTGGCTTCGTGCCATCCGATTCCTGTATTGATAATCGTAGCACCGGCTTTTTCAATTTCTTTTGCGAGCTGCACCACCTCTTCCCACGTACTGCCTTCTTCGACTAAGTCCAGCATAGATAGCCTATAGATGATAATGAAATTAGTACCGACTGTTTCGCGTACTTTCTTTACAATTTCTACCGGAAACCTCATCCGATTAGCATACTCACCACCCCATTCATCAGTTCGATGATTGGTACGCTTTACGATGAATTGATTGATGAGGTAACCTTCCGAACCCATAATCTCTACTCCATCATAACCTGCTTTCTGAGCTAAGGAAGCGCAATTGGCAAAGTCGTCGATAGTCCTCATTATATCCTCGTGGCTCAATTCCCTTGGCTTCATGGGGTTGATAGGAGCCTGTATAGGAGAGGGAGCTACATTGTGGGCATGATATCCATAGCGGCCACTGTGAAGAATTTGCATACAGATTTTTCCACCCTCTTTATGCACAGCATCAGCGATTAACTTGTGATTGGGTACTTCTGCTTCCTCAGAAAGTTTAGCAGAATGAGGTCCGACCCATCCCTCCTTATTTGGAGCAATGCCACCAGTGACGATCAGGCCTACCTGTCCTTTTGCCCTTTCGGCATAAAACGCAGCCGATCTTTCAAAGCCATTTGGAGCTTCTTCCAGCATCGTGTGCATGGAGCCCATCAATACTCTATTTTTTAATGTGGTGAAGCCTAGGTCGAGTGGGGATAGAAGGTTGGGGTATTTCATTATGGATTATAATTTACTCTGCATGCATACTATTTTCAAATGTATACAAAAACTAGATGCAGCGAAGCATTGTTCTCAATTCACTTGAATCAATTCGAAAATCAGTAGTTGACCTTGATAGTTTTTGTACTGCATTTTCACAAATCCCAGACTTTCATGGTACCAGAAGTCATGTGTGGAAGTGCCAAAATCAGTCTCAACATAAGAGGTGACATGCCATGCCTGGATCGGTTGGTTTTGATAAGTAAGCTCTTCAACACCCAGTACCAGATAATGACTGAGTAGCTGCTGATTGTTCCAGTCACCCCAGGTCTCGTAAATCAGTAGGTTGCTGGTCCATTGCTTGTTTACTTCCAGAGGAAGATTTACGGAAGGAAACGGAGCTACCTGGGTGAATGCATATTGATTTTCTCTAAAGGGTGTGATCCAGGTATCCAGGCCATTATCCAATGCTACCGCCTTGATCTCTTCAATCCATGCTTTTCCTTTAAATTCATTGTTGAGGTTGTATTTATCTACTTCTGGTATCGTTTCTTCATCGAAATCATACTGTATCACTACTTCGATCTCATCTTGCCTATTTGTTGAAGCTGGATTGCCAGTAGCCGTCATTCTAACCAATGATTCTGACAACAGATCAAAGTTTTCACTCCAATATTTGGCGCTGTAAGTAAAGTGTTTGCAGGGCTTGAAGATGTCATTGTACTGATACTCGGATGTAGCATCGCAAGGGACTTCAGGAAAGGTGTCGGATGGTGAGGAGCAGCCTACCATAAATAGGAGTAACAGTCCTATTATGCAGGTTAATATTCGAGCAAAATAAGCGGGATGGTGGGTAGCGCGTGGGTGATTGCGGACAGCCCGGATATCCTGAGCTCTGAGCCACTGCCAGTTCCTTCCAAATTGAGAAAAAGTCATTTTAGTCTTTTTGGATTTTCAGTAAGAAAAGCATTCCAACTCTTAAATGATTTTTGGGTTTTGCCTCCTTGGAAATGATGACATACTGCCACGGCCAAAGCATCGGTTGCATCCAATAATTTTGGAGCTTCTTTAAACGAAAGAAGGGTTTTCAACATTTCAGCCACTTGCTCTTTGGAGGCGTTACCATTTCCAGTAACTGACTGTTTCACTTTCTTAGGAGCATATTCTGAAATGGGCAGGTCCCGTGAAAGTGCAGCGGCCATCGCCACGCCCTGGGCTCTACCCAACTTGAGCATGGATTGGATGTTCTTACCATAGAAGGGTGCTTCCAATGCGACCTCATCTGGCAGGTAATCGTCCACTAAGCTGAGCACTCGGTCGAAAATCTTCCGGAGTTTGAGCTCATGACTGCTATACTTGCTCAAGTGAATGACACCAAATTGTAGCATTGACATTTGATTATTTGCAACAGAAACAATACCGTATCCCATAACACTGGTGCCAGGATCCAGGCCGAGTATTACTTTATCTTTACCAGGTGCAGTCACTTCCACAAATAAACCATATTAAGGTCAAAAGCCTGGGGCTAATAATTTGCAAATTAGTTGTGGCCGGAGCTTGCGGATATTTCATCTATTCCAAGTTGGAAGATGCGGATGGCTTGGCTTTTGGGGAGATTATCGGATTGCCGGGATTGCCTGTAGTTTTATGTTTCGCTCTTTTGTTGACGCCTTTAAACTGGTACCTGGAAGCTCTTAAATGGAGATTATGCCTAAAGCCAGTGGTGCGTCTAGAAAAAAATGAGGCACTGAATGCGGTATTGAGAGGTTTGTCGTTGAATTGGGTTCTTCCTTTTAGTATCGGCGATTTTGTGGGAAGAATTCTGGAAATCGAAAAGAGTGCCCAGTCCGTTAAATCCATTATTCTCAATAAATATGTTTCTCTTTCTGTGACTATAGTATTGGGTTCGATAGGGTCGTTTTGGTATTTCGATTTGGTGCTGTTTATACCTGTTTTGGTGATGCTCTCAGGGATTGTGATTATGATAGCTACTCCAAGGCTTTTTAACAGGTACGCAAATAGGCATTTATTGAGCCTCTATTTACTTACGGCTATTAGATATGTTGTTTTCACTTCTCAGTTTATTTTCATCGCTTCATTAGTTGTTCCAGATGTTTCTGTTTCTTCATGGATTCTAGGAACTCCTGTGGTACTGGCTATCAAGTCGGTTGTTCCCTCTTTTTTGGGAGGGATCGGCTTGCGTGAAGCAGCGACCATTGCTGTTTTTGGACTTTATACTGATAATCTAGGAGCTTTGACAGTGGCTAGTTTACTTATCTGGATGATTAACATTGTCATTCCATCTATATATGGGTTGATTCCTATCATTAGCTACAAGATGAAATTTCAAGGATGATCCTACTATTGATTGCTGTAGTTGTGCATGCTATCTGCTTTATCGTTTTGGCCTGGGCTTGGAGCAAAATAGATTCGACAGAACCGGGTGGAAAGGATTTAGAACCCTTCGTTTCGGTACTGATACCAATAAGGAATGAGGAGGAGAATATTCTATCGTTACTAAGGCAGCTCGAAAGACAAGAATATTCTACGGCAAGGTTTGAGGTGGTAATTATTGATGACCATTCGGAGGATCTTTCCGCTGATGTCATTAAAGTATTTATTGCTAAAACGGGAATAGATGTAACGTTGATAAGTCTGGACACTACTACTGGTAAGAAATCAGCGCTGGAAACTGGGGTTAGAAAAGCGAAAGGACAGGTTATCCTCTGTACTGACGGGGACTGCAAGGTGCTCCCAACCTGGATTAGTACTTACGCAAGGGTCTTTTCTGATGAGAAAATCAAAATGGTCACAGGGCCTGTAAAAATGGTTCCAGTAAACGGGTTTGGACAATATCAGGCTTTAGATTTTTCGTCCCTTATCGGTTTTGGAGCAGCTTCACTCCAATTAGGCATTCCTAGCACCTGCAATGGAGCCAACATGGCCTATCGAAAGGAGGTCTTTGAAGAGCTTGGTGGATATGAAGGTAATAGACAAATTCCTTCGGGAGACGATGAATTCCTGCTACAAAAGGTTCATCAGAGGTATCCTAATGGCGTAAAATTTCTAAAGAAGCGAGAAGCTGTGGTTGCTACAGCTCCCAAGGAAGACCTGAAGGCATTTTTACAGCAGCGTATTCGATGGTCTAGTAAATGGCGCTTTCATTCCAGTAATATTGTAAAAACAGCGGCTATATGGGTATTCCTTGACTCTATTCTATTCTTTGCTTTGATGTATGTTGGTTTTTGGGCAGACCTTCGCTTGATATTTATGCTATTTTTTGTCCGTATTGTACCTGAAGTTTACTACTTGTCAAGAGTCAGTAAATTTTTCAATGTGAAGGTTAGCTCTCCCTATTATTTGGCTATTAGTATAATGTCTCCCTTTTATATTTTCTTTCTTGGATTTGCCTCTATTTTTGGAAAATATTCGTGGAAAGGAAGGAGATATAGTTGACCGATAATCAATTCAATGTTTTAGATGAGCTCTACTTTGTTCGGTCTTTCTCTGAACTCTTAGAGAACATAGAGATGCCTGAAACAGAGGTTGTCAAAACACTGCAATCGCTTCACTCCAACGGCTGGATCAAGGTGCTTCAGTCTGTTGATGAGGAGGTGGTAGGGGAAGTAAATTGGGGAGATCACAAAAAACTTTACTTTCTTGCATCTAAGAGTGGTCTGATGGCCCACAATACCATATAGAATTTGGCAGGTGTAATTGGTGATATTAAAGATTTAGAGCTCAATGCGCTCTTAGAAATCACTCAGGCGATAAATAACAATCTTTCTGAGAGTGACCTATATCGCATTTACAAGTTCACGCTTTTGGCAGACCTCAAAGTAAAGAAGCTTGCCATGTTTGTGGTGGACGAGGATTGGCGCTGTGAAGTTGATTTTGGTACCGAGACAGACTGGTCAAAAATTGCATTGCCACCTAAGCATTTAGAGTATAAGGACATAGTTTCCATAGATGAAACTGATGAATTCAGCTCTTTTTCCCAGGCATTCCCTGTGCATCATAAAGACCGGCTGCTTTCTATCGTTTTTATAGAACGTCATAGTGATGAGGTTGATATTACCTTTCTCAAAGCGCTCACCAATATTCTGATTGTGGCCATTGAGAATAAGAAATTGGCCAGGAAGCAGCTGGAACAGGAAGCTTATAGAAAAGAATTGGAAATCGCCAAGAAGGTCCAAAACTTCCTTTTCCCCAAGCGACTACCAAAGTCCACAAGGCTGAAAATAGATGCGGTCTACCTTCCACATCATGACATTGGGGGGGACTATTACGATTATGTCGCGCTAGGGGAGAATAAGTTCATGATTTGCATAGCGGATGTGTCTGGTAAGGGTGTTCCCGCAGCGCTTTTAATGTCCAACTTTCAAGCCGCTTTAAGAACGCTCGTAAGAAAAACACATGACCTAAAGGAGGTCATAAGTGAGCTTAATCATGCGACTTACAGCAGTAGTGATGGTGACAACTTTATCACTTTCTTCTTGGGTATATACGACTTTGAAACTAAAACATTCGAATACGTCAATTGTGGGCATAACCCTTCAATCATCTATAGTAATGGGGAGGTAAGTCTTTTGGAGGAAGGCACTACAATCCTTGGCATGTTTGACCCATTACCTTTCTTGGAGACTAAGAGAATTGACAATATCGGGGAGTTCTTGTTTTTCGCTTATACCGACGGACTTACAGAGGCATTCAATAAGGAGGAAGAACAGTTTGGTATGGATCGTCTTTTGGACATCATAAAATCCCATTCCGATGAAAATCTTCCTGTTTTACATCAATTCATTTTCAAGGCACTTGATGATTTTAGGGAGGATACACCCTATCATGATGATATTACTATGATCTCCTGCCACGTGGACGCAGGTGTTTCATGAGGCTATACCCCCACAAGACTCCCAGATTTTTAAAAATATTAGGAGCTAACTACATCTGGAATGTA
Source organism: uncultured Roseivirgaceae bacterium (assembly GCA_964653795.1). GTDB lineage: Bacteria > Bacteroidota > Bacteroidia > Cytophagales > Cyclobacteriaceae > JAWPMT01. The sequence goes on from CAZZHO010000029.1 coordinate 29,585, forward strand.
GCTAATGAGTCCAAAAAAATCTATCTCACATTTGACGATGGTCCAGCTCCGGAAATCACTGAATGGACCCTCAACCTTTTAAGTGCCTTCCAGGCTAAGGGTACTTTTTTTATGGTAGGTGAAAACCTGAAGAAATATCCTGAAATCGGACTCAAAGTTTTGGAAAATGGCCATCAAGTTGGTAACCATAGTCAAACTCATCTGTCCGGATGGCGATGCAGTGCTGGTGCCTACAAGCGAGATGTGCAAATAGCACAAGAGACTTTTCAAAAATACCTGGGGTTCAGTCCTGCACTTTTCAGACCGCCATATGGGAGGATCAGACGATCGCAAGGAAAGGTTTTACAGCACGAGTATGATATCGTAATGTGGTCCTATTTATCTGGGGACTTTGAATATGAACTAAATTTTAGAAACTCCATTGCTTCATTGTCCAAAGCGAGAGGGGGTGATATTTTGGTCTTTCATGATAATCCAAAATATTTTGAAAATCTGAAAATGGTACTACCGCCAATTCTTGAGAATTTAAGTCGGGATGGCTTTAGCTTTGCTGCTTTGCCAGACCCAAAATGATTGAGACACACGCCCATATTTATCTGGAAGAATTTTCCGAGAATGTCGACGCGGTAATTGCGAGAGCCAAGGATGCGGGAGTAGATCATATATTCATGCCTAATATCGACGGAACCAGCGTTGAAAGTATGATGATGCTAGAAGAGAAACATCCTGGTTATTGCCATAGCATGATGGGCCTTCATCCTTGCTCAGTAGATGACCAATTTGAGATCAAGTTGAGAGAAGTAGAAGATTGGTTCACAAAAAGAAAATTCTGTGCTGTTGGAGAGATAGGTACTGATCTTTATTGGGACAAAACATTTTTTGAGCAGCAGAAAGAGGCATTCAATTTTCAATGCGAGCTAGCATTGAAGTACGATATTCCTGTTGTCATACATTGTAGAGACTCGATTGATGAGACAATTGAGCTAGTAAGTCCTTTTTCTTCGAAGGGGTTGAAGGGAGTATTTCATTGTTTTACGGGTGATGTCAGACAAGCCAACGAGATCACTGAAATGGGCTTCCTTTTAGGTGTAGGAGGAGTGCTTACTTTCAAAAATTCTGGACTTGATAAAGTGATTGCTGAAGTTGGATTTGAACGCTTAGTGCTTGAGACTGATAGTCCTTATCTATCACCAGTACCACATCGTGGAAAAAGGAATGAACCCAGCTATATTAGATTGGTTGCTGAAAAATTGGTCTCTCTGTTTCCGGAAAGTAGTTTCAATGAGATAGAGAAGAAAACGACTGAAAATGCATCTACACTCTTTAAGCTTGAGTTAGACAATGGATTATAAAATTCAAATAGTTCGAACTTCCGGGAAAGAGGTAGAGGCTTCCATTCTTTTGATCTATACTGGCGGAACCATTGGTATGGTGCGCTCTGAATCGGGCGCTTTTGCGCCTTTTAATTTTTCCTCAGCATTAGAAAAGATTCCTGAGTTAAAAGAACTGGACCTTCAAATCACAATGGTGTCTTTCCCGGAACTGGTAGACTCCTCCGATTTTGGACCAGATCATTGGAAGTCTCTGGGTGCAATCATATATGATAATTACGATCGTTATGATGGATTTGTCGTGCTGCATGGTACAGATACTATGGCCTATACGGCTTCAGCGCTAAGCTTCATGTTTCAGGGCTTAGACAAGCCGATAATATTAACCGGAGCGCAGATACCTATCGGCGAACTAAGATCTGATGCAAGAGAAAACTTGATCACCGCTATTCAGATGGCTTCCGCCAGGGAGGACGGTGAATCTGTAATTAAGGAAGTGGCGATCTATTTCAATTTCGCTTTAATACGAGGTAATAGATCTCAAAAAGTGCGGTCCAGTACTTTTGCGGCTTTTGAGTCCCAGAACTACCCTAGGCTTGCAGGTTCTGGGATTTTCATAGAATATTTCAAAAGGAATTTCCTGGCTCCTAAGCGTAAGAAGCTCAATTATAGGGCCGGTTTCGATCCTAACGTACTATTGATTAAAATCTTTCCTGGCCTTTGTCAGGCTTCTTTTGAGCACCTATTGACGATGAAGGGATTGAAAGGAATTGTAATTGAGACGTTTGGTTCAGGAAATGCGATGAAAGAGGCTTGGTTGTACAGTGGTCTGAAAAAAGTCATAGAACAGGGTGTAGTCGTTCTCAATGTCAGCCAATGTAGTGGTGGCGAAGTAATACAGGGTAGGTACGAGTCCAGTAAGATGTTTGATGATGTTGGAGTCATTGGTGGAGGAGATATTACCACCGAAGCAGCTATTACCAAGATGATGTTTCTGCTTGGTACCGAAAAAAACGCTAAATCCATTAAAAGAAAGCTGCAACAACCGCTCGTTGGAGAAATGGATGCCTAGCCATTCAAAATTTGCAAAAAGTCATTTTTATTGATTTATTTGTTGGCCTTAGCCTATGTTTTAGGTTAGGAACTCGAAGAGAGGTGGCCGAGCGGTCGAAGGCGCACGCCTGGAAAGTGTGTATACCCTAACCGGGTATCGAGGGTTCGAATCCCTTCCTCTCTGC
>CAZZHO010000030.1:0-32009 GCA_964653795.1 uncultured Roseivirgaceae bacterium
GTACTGTTATAAAGGGCAACAAGAGCTAGAGAGTCCTGAATTAAACTTCCTACAAAACCTGTTTCAAATTTCGCAAAATAAACATCACTTTCACCACTAACAGTCAAATTCGTTTCATTCTGTTCACCAGGTCCAAATGTTAGATTGCTGCGGAAAAAACCCGTTAAGTAACTGTTTCCAAGAATATCAGTCGAAATACTCGTTCCTTGTTCCCAATCGTTACCACCTATTGCTTTGGCTTTAACAAACTGGCCATTTGAGCTATAAGTCGCAAGAAATATATCGCTATTACCGGAGTTGATGAGGGTGGTATCATTAACTCCACCTTTATCAAATCTGATATTATCACCGTAGTAACCCGTAAATAGGAAATCCCCATTATGATTCACTGCTATACTTAGTGCTCTATCATTTCCAGTACTTTCAGCGGTTTGGGCCCATTTTAGATTCCCATCTTTATCAAATAAGGCAAGCACGATTTCATCCATGCCAATTCCAGTTAATATGGTTTGGTTGGGCTCACCTTGACCCATTGTTACCTGTGAATAGAAAGCACCTGCAAAGACGAAATCTCCATTATTAAGTATTTCAATGTCATTTCCAGGAGAGAAAGTTGATCCAGACATAGGCTGCTTTGCCCACAGGAAGTCCCCATCATTGTCGTATTTGGCTATAAATGCCCTATGGCCATAGAGAATGATTTCATTACTCAGCCCTTTGCCAAATGTTGCCTGGTTAAAAGTGGTGCCAGTTACGAAAACATTTCCATGCGAATCTAAATCTATCTTTTTTCCACTTTCAGCACCAGGTCCACCAGCAGTTTTGGCCCATAGCAATCCACCAAGGTTATCGAATTTAGCTATGAAGATATCAGGATCACTTCCACTGTCAAAGGTTATCTCATTTGGTTCTCCTTGGCCAAATACAACCTCTCCCCAGTAGCTCCCAGTTAGAAAAATATTCCCTGTTTGCCCTATTATCAAGGATCTCCCTCCTGGGTTATCATCATTGATTCCTCCTACATTTTTTGCCCATTGCAATTGACCATTTTCGTCATATTTTGCAAGAAATATTTCGCCTGATGTTCCTGAAAGTGTTATTTGGTTAGTTTGTCCACCTCCAAAGGTTGCCTTTTGATGGAAGGTACCAGATACATAAATATTGAGATTATCATCAGATTCTATCGAATAAACGGTCACTCCGTTATTGAATCCTCCGATGAATTGTGCCCAATATAGAGTTCCTTCGGCTGTATACTTAGCCAGGAAACCACCATTGGCGTTGAAGGTAGTTTCTTGCGCTTCACCCTCGCCGAAGGTGGCTCCATCTGTTCCAGCACTTATCCTTCCACAAATCAAGAAGTCTCCATTCTTATCTACAGCAATCTCTATTCCATTATCTACTCCACTACCTAGGCTATTGCTACCAACCCTTTTGACGAAAGACAAATCTTGCGAATAGCAGATTTTAATTGTTAATAAAAAGAAGGTAATAGTAAATGAGGACCTCAATAGGAATTTGATCATAGATAGCTGCTTTAGACTTTCGAAAATAACAAAAAAAAGGCCTTTCACCATTGTCAGTGAAAGGCCCTTTTAAGGTTATGTTTTCTTATTGTTAGGAAAGCACCTTGGCGATGGTCTCTCCGATATCAGCCGGTGACTTTACTACACTTAAGCCACACTCGCCCATAATGCGCATTTTAGCTTCAGCCGTGTCATCTTTACCACCAATGATAGCGCCAGCATGACCCATTCTTCTGCCTGGAGGCGCTGTTTGTCCTGCTATAAATCCTACAACGGGCTTTTTATTTCCATTTTCCTGGATCCAACGTGCTGCATCCGCTTCGTACTGGCCGCCTATCTCGCCAATCATTACGATGGCATCAGTTTCATCATCTTCCATCAATAATTGCACAGCATCTTTGGTAGATGTGCCGATGATTGGATCTCCTCCGATTCCAATAGCCGTTGAAATACCAAATCCTGCTTTCACTACTTGATCAGCAGCTTCATAAGTCAAAGTACCTGACTTAGAAACGATACCCACTTTGCCTTTCTTGAAGACAAAGCCTGGCATAATACCAACTTTTGCTTCTTCAGGAGTGATAACGCCAGGGCAGTTAGGGCCAATCAATGTAGCTCCCTTAGACTTAGCATAAGGCTTGGCTGTCATCATATCTTTCACCGGAATACCTTCTGTGATGGTAACAATCACTTTAATGCCAGCGTCCGCCGCTTCCATGATCGCATCAGCAGCAAATGCCGGTGGAACGAAAATGATCGTCACATTGGCACCTGTAGTGTCTACTGCATCTTTTACAGTATTGAATACAGGCTTTTCAAGGTGTGTTTGGCCACCTTTTCCAGGGGTAACACCACCTACTACATTAGAACCATACTCAATCATTTGAGAGGCATGAAATGTGCCTTCAGAACCAGTGAAGCCCTGTACAATAATTTTAGAGTCCTTATTTACCAATACGCTCATGGGAAAATGCATTCATAGTTGAGCTGCAAAAATAGACGGAAATCGTCCTGTTGCAACCAAACCCTTTTAAAATTAAAATTGGCGGTAAACATTAGGTGTACAACGTGTTTTTGGCAGGAATTTAAAGTCCGACATGTATCACTTTGCCGTATGGTTTTTCTGGTTCAAAAACTTAAACACCGCTAGAATGAATAAGATAAAGATCGAGACTGAGGATCAGTTTCAATTATCAGCTACTTTTTATGAGAGTGAGCAGCACTCTGATGATTTGGTAGTGATAGCGCCTGCTACCGCTGCCACACAATTGTTTTACCGAAGCTACTCCAGATACCTCGCCAAAGAGAAAGGAATGAATGTACTCACATTTGATTATCGTGGGGTAGGGGAGTCATTGCCAGGAGATATAAAGTCTTTCGATGCCTCCATGAGTGATTGGGGCTTTAAGGATCTCAGAGCTGTTATCAACTGGGCTCACGATCAAGGTCACAATATCTACCTATTGGGGCATAGCGTTGCTGGCCAGTTATTCCCCTTTACCGAAAGTGCCAATAAAGTATGTGCTTCTTACTTTGTAGCTTCTCAAACTGCCTCTATGCATTTCTGGGAAGGTAAGGCCAAACTATTTGTATTGCTTTTTTGGAGGTTCTTACTTCCAATTGTCACCAAGGTGTATGGATACTTACCAGGTTGGACTTTGGGAGCTCAAACACCACTTCCTAAGGGTGTAGCACAGGAGTGGCGATCATGGGGTCTTCATAAAGATGGAGCTATCCAAGGTATCCAGAGACTTCAGGAGATGTACAATCAGGTTACAGGTTATGTACACTTTCTGAATATAGGGGATGATAAATACCTCGCACCTCGCAATGCAACGGAACAGCTTAAATGGAGGTATTTCTCCGCTAGGACTTCTATGGAATCAGTCTATCCACAAGATATCGAAGAGGAAGAAATTGGACATTTCGGATTTTTCAGATCTGAGTTTAAGCATAAGCTATGGGATAAACCGGTAGACTATTTCAGGGCTATGGCCTGCTAGACTACATGCGCCTAATGGGCAATTTTGAAAGGAGTTCTATTGCTGAGAACTCCTTTTTTATTATTCATAGAATACGCCTACCTGATCCAAAGACTTCCTTGTAATATTTGGAACATATACCTCGTCTTCCGGGTAGCCAACGGGCAATAAAAGGAATGGTCTTTCATTTTCTGGTCGTCCCAAAATTTTTGTAAGAAAGTTCATTGGGCTGGGAGTATGAGTAAGCGTTACCAATCCAGCGTTGTGAATAGCTGATATGAACATGCCGGCAGCTATTCCTACTGATTCGTTGACATAATAATTATTGGCTTTTTCTCCGTTTTCCGTCTCATAGACTCTTTTCATAAGGATTACCAACCAAGGTGCTTTCTCCAGAAATGGCTTGTTCCAGTCCGTCCCAAAAGCCTTTAGATCCTCCAGCCACCTATCTGACATCCGGCCATTGTAGCTGTCATATTCTTCTTTTTCGGCGGCTTCCCTGATCTTCTTTTTCATATCCGCACTCGAAACAGCGCAAAAAGTCCATGGTTGCTTGTGGGCACCGGAAGGGGCCGTTGAGGCGGCCATTATTAGATTTTCAATTACCCCTTTAGAGACCGGTTTGTCCGATATTTCGCGGACAGTTCTTCTACCGTCCAGCCATTTATAAAATGCACTACTTCTTTCTTCTACTTCACTTAGCGGGTAGGTGTCACGCGTATAGAGGACATGTTCGTGACCACCCACGTCTTTGGTCTTTTGGGGCATGTAGTTTTTCTTCAAATGTAAATAGTTGTTGCAACAAGCTTTATGGTTGTGCCTTTCTTGAGTTGAAATATTCTGAGGTAAACTGCCTATAGTCGCCCTGCTTTCTTCTGTCTATCGAAGAACAATATCAGATTATGCCAGATGTTTTCTTCTTTTTGTAAGCTTTGAATGAAGGGTTTCCGCTGATTAAGAGCTAAAAGGCCGTTCTCCAATTGTACATCATTAATTGAGAGCACCTTCTTTAGACTGTCTCTCGTCGAGGTTTGATTGATAAACTTTCGATAGACGAGTGTTCCTTCAGTCTCCTCAATGACCTTTCTTGCTTTGCGAATCTCTTTTTGGCTAAAATAGGTGGCTGGTCCATATAAGATAAGGCCCATACCAAAAGTTGGGATTTCACCAGGTGCAGCCCCAGCATTTTCAAAGCGGAAATCCCCTGCTTGTATAATATCGTTTTCTTTCGATCTGTTTATTCCTGCGATTGCATAGGGCTGTGGGCGATACCGATTTGGGACTAGGAAGCTATTGTCAGAATACACCCATAAAGATGGAAGCACTATTTGATCAGGAGCCATTTTAACCTCCACACCTCTATTTAACATCTCTTCCAATACCGGTACTTCCAGTCTTTTGTAGCCTATAAAAGAAAACAAGAGTGTATCTCCTTCAGAAGCTGGAATTTTATAATATCCGTCATTAGACGATACGGTTCCACCTTGTTTACCTATTACAGATATATGAGCAAAAGGAAGACCATGGTTCAGCTCATCCACTACATAGCCTTCTACCAAAATTTGAGCTTCAGCAAAATTCAGAAAAAAGACAAGTGGGATAAGTAGCCGCTTCACATTACAAAGAAACCTTATCTAGCAGTAACCACTTATTCGAGATGAAGTTTTTAACTTCTTTTAAGTCAAATGGATGACATCAGTTCCATGCGTCTTCCACTATATCCACTATTTCCTGCATTTTTCTATCAGTATAAAGACCTTTAGTGGCATAGATAATTTTACCATCTGGGTCTAATACATAGAAATAAGGTTCGTCCTTACCTTTGAATCCAAGTGTGGTCTTGTACGTTTTTATTTGACCTTTGTAGAAAAGAACATGAGGTTTTAACCTTTCATCTAACCCTTTTTGGACTTTCTTCATCACCGACTTGTATGCAGGCCTTTTCGCGCCTGTGAACATCGGAACGAAATACACATTCACATCGTAATTGCCAGCGAATAAGGAGGGCTTTTCAGGCTTGTAAATGAACTGATTGTAGGCAGGGCTGTACCAACTTTTTAAGTCTTGTTCTGACTTCTTTGAATAGGCTAGACCCAAGATGGAGTATTTACCCTTTAGGTCCTCCGGGATGTTGATAAAGTCGTTTGTAAGCGATTCTGCTTCCATCAGCGGAAAGTCTTCTCCTACTTGAGCATAACCGGATGTGTTTATCAGGAGTACGGCAACTAAGAAGTATAGACTATTTCTCATTTCTTGAAGAATTTAAAAGTTGTAGAATATTCACTATTGCTAAGTGTGAGGAAGTAGATGCCTCTTTTGAGTTTTGAGATATCAATATTCTTTCCTTGAAAGCTTTGATTTTCTATCAAGTTTCGCCCATGGAAGTCTGTGACTCTTACCCCTTTATACTGTTCCGTCCCTTCGAAGTATAACGTTTTGCCTGCAGGGTTAGGGTATACCTTTATTTTGATTTCATCTAAATCGGTACTTAATACCGCTATGACTGCCTCGTTGCTCGGGTCGGAAGATCCAGTACGGTTGAATGATGACACTCTGTACGTAAAGGTCGATTGAGTTTCTACATTCTGGTCCAAGAATACCTGTATGTCAGCTTCCACTCTTCCAACTTCCTCAAAACTACTTTGGTCTGTTGCTCTTTCTACAATAAACCCTTGCTCCAAAGCGCTGTTGTCAGTCCAAGATAGTAAGACTTCAGAGGAAGACAACTGCTCTGCTGATAGGCCTGTTGGTGCTTCGGGTAGTTGAGGTAATGTAGTTATTGGAGATATATTGGAGTAATTCGAGAATGAATTGCCTTGCACTGCTCGCACTCTAAAGGAATAGGAAGAGAGAGGATCCAGGTTTTCAACCAAAAAGCTATTTTCGTTGACCGCTGTGGTCGTCAAATTTGTGAATTCATTGTTGGATTCCCATTCAAGTTCGTAACCATTGTTATCACTGATATTAGTCCAAGATAGCGTGACAGATGTAGGTTCAGACGACTCGGAAAATAACCAAATTGCCTCCTCATCAGGAATCACCTCCAAAGACCAGCCATTGATTATGCCTTCATCACCACTAGCTAAATCTGAAACTGTAAGTACCCAATCTCCTAATGAATTAGTGCCATCAAAGGCACTTAAAGCATTGGTAGGTTCATAATTGCCTCCATCAACCGGAGGACATGGAATCGTGGTTTCGCCTTCGTCATCAAGAGTCATGGATATATTGTCTTCTCCAGCGCAGATTTGATCTAATACAATCACTTCTAAGCCTGAAGGGGATCTAAGAGAAATCTGGAGATCTCGAATGAAGCTATGACTAATATTAAGATTGGCAACATTTAAGTCTTTGATGGTGAAGTTGTCTTGAATTGATATGACAGAAACAGTACTGCTTTGACTATTTATATCCTTAGGTAGATCTGAAGCCATGTAGCTGTTTCCATCGGTGTTTTCTGTAATAAATCTACGCGTGTCGGAAAACTCACTTTCACCACAACTATTTATCGATTTCACTCGCCAAAAGTAGGTCGTGTTAGAATTCAACGACCCAACTTGGAGTTCACTGGTAGTTAGTGTTGAATCATTGGTGAGAAGGTTTAAGAACTGGTCATCTGTGGCTACTTGCAAACCGTAATTTTCTACACCTTGGATATCAGACCAATCGATACTAGTTTCAAGACTGACACCAACAGCTTCATCAGCTGGAGTATTTAGTAAAGGGGCTTCCTCAGGGGTTGCTAAGTACGTTAGCGTTACTTCAATCGTTTCTTCCATTTCTCCTGAATTTCCTTTGATAAGAATATTATTGGTTTGTGCTTGACCTGAAGAGTTTGTGAAGATCAATTCAATAGAGTCCTGTGGAGAAATAGTCTCTTGAAAATTGGATATAGTAATATCACTTGCCAAATTTTCTATGGACAATGCGATATTCTCATCAAAGTTATTCAGTGAAAAGGTCTGGATACTCAAGTTAATTTGATCGTCACAAGTTACATTGGGAGTGTTTATTGCCTTCATACTAAAAGAAGGTCCTGTGGTTTCATCTATGGCAAGGTCGGCGCCATTTACATCGAAGAATATGTTGTTGACCGCTTTTATCATAATCCTGGCCTGACTATTGGTTATGTTGGGTATGGTAATGAACTCTTCTCCGTCATTTGGGGTAGATGCCAACAATATCTGATCAAAGGTGACACCACTATCTGTACTAAGTAAAACGCTAACATTTGAACAGTTTACAGGAGCTTTGTCAGTATTTGCCACATCCCAGGTTAATAAGCTTGCCTTTCCTCCTTCTATTGTAGTACTAGCATTGAAGGAGGTAATTTGGAATGGCCCCGCATTAGCTGTGGTCTGAAATGAAAGTGTATCATTATTGGTACCGCCACCAGCCGAATTATTATCCCTTACGGTCACTTGAAAGGTCAGGTCTCTGGTTCCAGATGGTAGTATTTCTCCAATGACCGAATTACCACTGACTATACTTGAAAGACTGGGGAAATATCTTGTAGGGTCCGTAGTAGGTGGTTGACTTTTAAATAATGGTCCAGTTTCTGAAGAGACATTAGGCGCTGCAGCATCTCCCAAGTCTAATTGTTCCCATGAGTAGGTAAGAGAATCTCCATTGCTATCTGATCCCGTAGCTGTTAAAGAAAAAGCTGTACCTATTGGAATAGTAAAACCTCCCGATGGCGCCTCTACCTCCGGAGGTGTATTTCCCGTAGTAGAAACAGAGGGGCAATTAGCACCTGAATCGTCCTCTGTATAAGTCAGAATTTCTAGTAAGGATGCGGAATGAAAGTATGCATCGCTACTATTTTGAAGATTGTCGGTATCACAAATACCTGCATACGCCATGATGGTAGAACCCGAACCTGGCTCATAGGCGGTTCCAGCGTTACGGGTTGACCCTTCACAAGATCCTTGGTTTCCATTAAAAGTATGGTTCCCGCCAAATTGATGACCTATTTCATGAGCTACAAAATCCACGTCAAATGGATCGCCGATTGGCGTATTGGTTCCAGTAAATCCTTTGGCTTTGCTAGAGGTATTGCAAACTACACCTAGTCCGGCAAGACCTCCTGAGCCCGTTTTAAAAACATGGCCTATATCATAGTTATTTGAACCAATCACATTATCAAGGTTGGTCTGATTCTCATCTAATAAGCCACTATCTTGCAAACCATTGTAAGGGTCATCTGCTTCATTTACATAAATTATTTCATCGTTTTTGTCGACTAATACAAAAGTTATGGCTAACTCATTTTCATAAATGCCAGTAACCCGGTTGAGAGTGGTAACAATGGCCGATAGAGCTCCTTCCAATGTACCTCCATGGAATGATACATATTGATGATCGGCAGCAATGGCAATACGATAGGATTTCATTTGAGAACCACTTGTTCGATTCTTAGGAACTTTTGAAGTATTTGACTCATTTATGGTTATTGGTGTTTTTCCGAATCTTGCTGGCTCTATGAAGGCGGGTTTACTATTTGCTTGAACATAGTCCCGTCGGTAGTAGCTAACTACTTGACCATCAATACCTACTGGATCTATGTAGATGGTGCCTTCATTTGTGAAAACTATTGCGCTTAGGCCTTTTGGAGTAAGGGCAATCCGAATAGACTCGCCCTTCTCATTGAGGCCTTTGTAAGTACGGATTTCTGGGTATTTCTTCTGAAGCTCAGGTCCCATCAAAGTTGATTCACTCAATTGGAACTGGTTCACTTTTCCTGATGGGTACGGTATGGAAAGCGTCTTTTTGTTTTCAATCGATTCTCGAATTAAGTTTCGGTCAACATTTATTTGATAAGAATTTACATTCCTCAAACGTGGTATATCGATGGGGTTTTTTGTTGTTGTCCAAATCGATTGCGCCCCAAGCATAAAGCAAGAAGCAAAAGCAAATAGATAGATGATTACTCTCATGGGGTTAATTTAGTTTTTTCCTTCCCAGAACTTGTTTTCCTTTTTCAAGTCCGATTTATAATAGAGCATATAAATATCCTCTTCAGGTCTAAAAGGAGATATATACCATGTGTTCCCTGGTTCAGTGACCATGACCTGAAGGCCGGAAGGTGGGGTTTCCATTCTAATTTTTGTTCCTATATCTGAAGTTCTGAAACCTTTGTAGCTGGCCAGACTTGGGAATTTTTTCAAAAGTTTTTCTGAAACTATACTTGATTTCCAGACTTTGAAAGGCCCCGTATTTCCATTTGGGTCTGGTAATTGCATGATTATGGAAGAATTCTCATTATTGCCCACCTCATTTAAAGCGCCTTTTAACAATTCTAAGTCAAGTTGATAAAGTGAAAAATTACTTGGCAAAGTTAGATCTACTGTTGGCTGTGCGGATTCTGTGGGTAGGGGCTCCCAAAGAGTTTTTGAATTTTTGATTCCAGCACACCCAATGGATATAACCACTAATAACAGAAATTTTAGGTTTTTGAAGATTTTCATATAGTTAACTTAGAACGATGGTATGTTGATTGTTCTTGTCATTAGATACCTCTAAACCTTTGGAATTGGTAGGGGTTGGATGGAATATGAGGTTTCTCGCCATATAAAATCTCACTGATTAATTTGCCAGTGCCCGTTGCCATACTCATTCCGACCATACTATGGCCACAAGCTAGCCATAGGTTAGATTGTTTAGGGCTTTTGTCGATTATTGGTAGCCCATCGTAGGTCATTGGCCGCCAACCCCACCACTTTTCAAATATATCTTCTGAATATGGTTCTTTTAGATATTCTTTAGCACCCTTTTTCAACGCATCTAGTCTAACTTCATTGAGCCCATCATCATATCCGGCAAGTTCCATGGTGCTTCCTAGTCGGTATGCACCTTCCCACGGTGTTGCGACCACTTTTTTCTCCATCATGATACAAGGTACCTTAGGGCATATTTCTGGAGATTTCATTGTCATGCTATAACCTTTGCCTGGAATTATTGGTATCCTAAATCCTAAATTTTTACTCAGAATGGGAGACCAGGCTCCTGTTGCAAGTAGATATTTATCTGAGATCCATTTATTACCATTTTTATCAACAACACTGGTAATCTTTCCAGATTGAATCTCAAAATCTACGACCTCCGTATTGTGTTCTATTCTTCCTCCTTTCGATAGAATGTAATCTGTCATGGCATTGACTATCTCATCAGGCTTCAGCCAGCTATCTATATCATAAAACCAAGCACCATGCACATCTTCTTTTAAAGCTGGTTCCTTATCATATAAAGCCTTTCCAGAAATAGGCTCTGCGTGGATATCGAATCGCTTTGTGTAATTATCTGTTTTCTGATATTCATCAAATGCTCTCTTGGTCTTAAACACGAAGAGAATGCCTTCTTCAGACCAATTACATTGCAGTTTCTCCTGTTCTATCAGCTCTTTGTACAGTCCCGCTGAACTAAGGAGCAGAGATAATCTTGCTTGCGTTCCAGATTGTATTGCAGATGGTAAGGATTTAGCTAGAAAACCGACTAGCCAGGATATGAATTGCCAGTCGGCTTGAGGCTTTATTTTGAAAGCTGCGTCCTTTTTGAACAGCATTCCCAATGACTTAAAGATCAAGCTGATATTATTTAGGGGCATTATGTGACTTGGGCTGATAAGACCACAATTAGCATGAGAACTTGCTTGCTGTTTTGGTCCTTTATCGAGTATTGTAACGGATGCTCCTTTTTTAGAAAGGTAGTATGCACTCATCAACCCTATAATACCGCCTCCAATTATGATTACATCTGGTCTGCTATTTCCTTCCATTTTCGAAAGGTCAATATAGAAAGGAATCTGCTACTTCTTAATGAACCTGATGGATTGCAATCGATTTTGTGCATCAATTATTCTAAGGAAGTAGATGCCATTGGGTAATTCCTCAATGGAAATTGGGTCTTGTCTTCGGACGGTCTTTAAACTTTTAAATATTTTTCCATTCTGGTCGATTATTTCATAGCCAAAATGAAATTCCTTCGCGGAGGAAACGCTGATTTCCGTTGTGGCTGGTACTGGTTGGATTGCTACTTGAATAGGCCTTTTAGGAGAAGATAGGACGACAGGTGTTTCAAGATACACTTGGTATTGAAGAGACTCACCATATCTGCATCCATGCTCCGAATAACCTTCCACTGCTAAATGATAGGTTTCTTCCTCCAAAAAGGATATTATCGTTGAATCAGTGGCTCCATAAAATGTGCTATCTAAGTACCAAACTTTATTTGTGAGTGGCCCTTCGAGATTAAAGGTGGCACTGGTGGCTTGATCTAAGTACAGTGTATCCGGATTGGCGATTAGGGTCAATTCTACTATTTCCGGAACGATCGTGGTTTGTACAGGGTCACTTGGCAATCCATTATCAATATTGGTAATCCAAAGGTTTGTGGTATCCGATATGGTCAATTGTAGCCTTGGACCTTTAGCAATTGCGGTTTGTAGTTCTGGTGTTAGGTAAAATGCAAATGTATTGCCATTATCAGGCTCAATCGTAATTGTATCTTTCGGACAGATGACTGGAGGCAATGTAAGCACCGGTAGGGGACCTTTTTCTAGTAAAATGTTTTCATTGGTTAGACCTAGGCAACCACCATATGTGATTACTTCAAGTTCTAGATCAATACTGTCAGAAAGCACTATCTCAACACTATCTCCAAAGTGTTCTGTTCCGTTTATGTTCCATCTTATTGTTGAGGCGTCAGGAGTAGTATTGACGAATAAAATGTCAGAATTATCTAAATTCCTGATATCTGGAATAATAGAGAAAGAGGGGACTAAGTCAATGGCTTTTATTTGGACTAATTCTAAATTGCTTTCAAATCCATTTACCACATTGCTTAAGATAAAAGAAGTGTCTTTTAGTAAGGTAGGAAAAACAAATTCCTGGCCTTGGTAAATAAGGGAGGTGTCAGCTATGTTGTATACTCGAAGCTGATCGATTGGCGCTGGGAGCTTCAGGTCATGTCCAATGCAGGAGCTAATTGACTCTAAACCAAGAGATATAGGCTTTTGCCCAACTACGAGTGTTTTTGTTATTATGTCACTACAACCCTGAACAGTGGTTATGCTCAAACTTATGTTGTAAGTTCCAACACTATCGAAAATAATGGTCGGGTTTTTCGAAGATGCCGAGGTTCCATTTGAAAATATCCAGTGCCAGCTATTTGCCTCAAAACTCTTATCCTTAAATTCGACGGAATTAATACTTTCTTCATTTAGTAGCAATGTGTCTGTAGACATTTCAAAGTCAACAACTCTTTCCAAAAATTTAACATCTATTCTTGAGATTTCACTTTCATAAGTACTATCCAGGTTAGTAACGTAAATTGAAGAGTCTTTCTTGGAAGGCCCAAACTCCAAATTGGATCCTGAGGAAATTAGATTTTTACCCGCGGGATCAGAGTAAAAGTTAAAAGTTGACCCGCTGGTTGGGTTAATTGTGACGGTTCCGCCATCACAAATACTCTCTGATTGTAGTAAAGGAGGCTTTGACCAGAATTCTGAGTGAAAAACTTCCAGTTTGTTCAATATATGCTCCACGGCACTCAGAGAGGTGTCTCCGGCTATTAGGAAGCTAAGTTTAACCGGTTTGTTAGTAATCAAGTCATTTATTTGAACACCTAATATGTTAGCGATATCTGTGCCTTCACCAATATGACCTGATTCAGAAAATTGCTTTAATGCTAGTAGTTCATGCTTTAGCGAATCTGTGAAAATATCCTCTAAATCTGAAGAATTGCCATTCAAGGAAGCTAGGTCTAAATTGTTATATAGCTTAGATTCTGTTGACAAAATTCGTGTCGCGCCGAATGATGTCGGATCTTGTGATTCTGCAATTATGGTATTGGTACCATCCCACCTTGATTTATTTCTATTTTTATCTAGAAGATTCCAATTATTGAAAAGGCCAAAGTTTAATTTTTCAATAACTGAATCACTAACATTTATAATTCTGTAGCTTAATAATAAGCCGTTTTCTATTGAATCAATGCTGTAGATACTCTGCTCAACTCTCACATTCAATTCTTCTGAGAAGAAAATGCTTGAGGCATACCTGGAGGCGATGGAGTTATGATACGGACGAATTGGCTTAATAGTGATGAAATCATTATTCTTCGTTTCTCCCAATATTAGTGGGGCAGTATCTGCAACACTGTTATGACTTGTAGAAAGAATCAATCCGAACTCAGTCGAAGAGACTCTATTATTAAATTTAAGCCCTTTACCTTCCGCTAAATTACCATTACCAGAAATTTGGATTAGAGACTCTCTCGTTTCTAAAGTATAGTTATCGGTTGCTACGTTTAAATCAAATTGTTGATAATCAGAAAAATCATTACCTGTAACTGAAAGCTTTAATGTGAGTTTAGTCCCTGGTTTAACATTTTCATTTAGCAAACCTCGCAGTTTGAATTTACCTTCTTGCATCTCCAAAAATGATTGGTTACTAATTTCTTCGAAACTTACATTTCCTTCGTTATCAGCTAATTGTATTGTCACATTGTTGACAGGGTTTAGGATGTTAGTAAGTTTGAAATCAGCATCAATTGAATCGCCGTAATACAAAAAGTTGCCATTACTGCCTGATATTTTGAAGTTTGTTGCTCGCACTGATTTCAGATTTGCCGCAGTTAAAGCCATATGTGCATTTAGCCTTCCATGGCCTAGTTTGCCTGTGTAGATAGGTTCTGTATTGATTGAGTAATGATTGTCTGATGTTACTCGAATTCTTTCCATTATTTGCAGTGAATTGAGCCCGGGATAGTAGGATTTTACTAAAGCAGCCACTCCAGCAACCATTGGTGATGAGAAGGATGTTCCGTTATAAAATCCGTAGCCTCCGGCATTCGTGGAATATATATTGACACCTGGTGCTGATATATCCACAGCATTATTATAGGTGCTAAAAGCCGCTTTTGAGTCGTAATTATCGGTGGATGCCACTGAGAGCACATTGTCATAGGAAGCTGGGTACCAGGGTTCATCTTTATTACTGTTACCAGCTGCTGCTATCACAATTAGATCCTTTTCAAGGACCGCATAGTTGATTATGTCTTGCAGGGCTTGGGTATAGGAATTTGGAGATCCCCATGATAAATTGATTACATCATAGCCTTTGTCAGCAGCATATGTAATCGACTCATATGCATTCCGAGAAAAATTTGAACCGGTTGGAAATACTTTTAGGGGTATTAACGGACTATTTATAGCTACTCCAGCCATTCCGAGACCATTTTCCGCCTGAGCCCCGGCTATTCCACCTACACGATCCCCATGAGGGCTGAAATCTGAACTAGCGTCAGTATCACCATCGGCTAAATCATAACCAAATGTGCCGTCACCATTAGCTAATAGCTTATTGGATAGGTCCTCGTGATCAAGATCCATTCCAGTATCACTAATGGCTATGGTTACGTCGGAACTACCCGTCGTAATATCCCAGGCCTCATACGCTTTGATCACCCCAAGATACCCTTGGCTACCTGTGCCGCTTTGGGCTGCCGGATCATTCGGGACGTATAATAGCTCTTCGCGGAAAATGGGACATGCATATTCCAGATCTGGATGTTGACTCAATTCTTCAAGCCTTTCTAAGACATTATCACCTGCCTGTAATTCTACCTGATACAGCCCGTCCAGGACAGAAGTGGAGTTTGTTGCAGATTTACTTTGAGCATTTGTTTTAGGTAAAACTGCCCTCATTTGCTTAACAGAAAAAGGCAAACTCAATTTTACTTTTTGAGCTCCCTGTTGTTGTTTGAACTTAACGAAGATATGGGTGGCATCGACATCATCCTGTGTCTTTCCTTCAGGTAATTGATATCCTTTTTGGGAGAAAATTTGGAAGGTGGTGAATAGTAGCAATATGGTGACCGAAAATCTCAACTTCGCTACGTCACTTTCATTTTTCGTACCACTTTACTGAACAAACCTGGGGCGAATCTTTTCAAATATATGCCTGACTTTTCCTTGAGTCCGCCGATGTACACTTCTTCCTTTTCTTTTTTTATGGCACGAATGATATGCTGTCCACATTCTTCAGCGGTCATGCCATTTGCCTGTGCGTCATCCATAGTGTTCTGTTTGCTGCCATCTCCCAATAGTGCATTCATGGAAATACTTGTCCTGATGAATCCTGGAAGAGCAATGGTCACTTTGATATTATCCTCGTAGACCTCCGTTCTTAATGCATCATAAAAACCGTGTAAAGCATGCTTGGCAGCAGAGTAAGCAGACCTGTAGGGTGTGCTGATAATGCCAACGGCAGATGTGATCACCACATGGTGGCCAGATTGTCTTTCAATCATGCCTGGTAGCAAGGCTTTACTCAGCGCAATAGTTCCAAAATAATTGACTTCCATTAGTTTCCTATCAACCTCCAAGCTGGTATTGATGGCCTTATCTCTTTGACTGATTCCTCCATTGTTGATAAGTACTTCAATTCCACCCTCCCACATACGTTCTGCTTCTTTGGCCTTCTGCGGAAGTGAAAATGCATCAGCTAGATCCACTGTTAATATTTTTACTCTACTGGGATCTTCGCAGTTGTTTTGGACCCGTTCTAGTTCTTCTTTTCTTCTCGCAGAAATAATCAGGTTTGATCCTTCTTTATTCAGAAGATATGCTAATGCTTCACCTATTCCTGAAGAAGCTCCTGTGAGCCAGATGGTTTTGCCTTCTAAGGATTTCATACTAGTCCTGTAAATCTAAGTTTTTGTCGTTTTCATAGATAACAAAGTCGAAGGAATACGGATGTTTGTCGTCAATTGGGTGATATTCCCGGTTAACCTCTTTCCATGTTGATTTATCAAATTCCGGAAAGTATACATCACCTTCTATCTCCGCATTGATCTCAGTGAGATAAATTCTCGAAGCGAATGAAAGCCCCAGCTTATATATTTCGCCTCCCCCTATAATGAAAGCTTCCTCCTCGTTATTGTCTTTGGCGATTTTCAGTGCTTTTTCAAGGGAATTAACAACCTCAATCTCATCAGATTGACCATAGCCATCTTTTCTAGTAATGACAATATTTGTCCTATTCGGCAACGGCCTAAATTTATGCGGGAGAGATTCGTAATTTTTTCTACCAAGAATGACATGATGACCCTGAGTGGTGGTTTTAAAAAATTTGAAATCATCAGGTAAGTTCCATGGTAAGTCATTGTTTTTACCAATTACGCGATTTTGACTCATTGCCGCTATCATGCTTATTCTCATGAGCTTATTATAGTTGGAGGCCTCTCAATAAGTCGGCCGCATTCATTCTCTTTTTTCCCTCTAATTGTACTTCTTCTAACTCAATTGCACCTTCTGCACATTGTGCAAGGAGTTTCTCTTTGCCTTCTACCCATATTTGTCCGATGTTCTTGTTCTTCGACGAAGAAAACTCCGACGCCCTGAATACTTTCAACGTTTTGTCATTCCAGGTGGTCCACGATGCTGGGTAAGGCGAGAGACCTCTAATATGATTTTTTATTTCAACCATGCCTTTAGACCAATCTATTTCGCAGGTTTCCCTAAAGATTTTAGGTGCTGATTTGAGTTCTTGGTCTTCATTCTGGTCCACTTGTGGATAATTCCCATCTTTAATTGCCTTGACAGTCCTTAAAACAAGTTTCGCCCCTTTGTCCATGAGCCTGGAATAGACTGTACCCACATTGTCCTCTTCTTCTATCAATTCACTTTCCTGGAAAATGATCTTACCGGTATCAATTTCATGTTGTAGAAAGAAGGTTGTGACACCAGTTTCTTTTTCTCCGTTAATAATGGCCCAGTTGATAGGAGCTGCACCTCGGTATTGTGGTAGCAGAGACCCATGAAGGTTGATGGAGCCTATTGTCGGCATGTTCCAAACGGCTTCTGGAAGCATTCTGAAAGCCACTATTACCTGCAGGTCAGCGTTGTAGCTTTTAAGTTCCTTTTGGAAATCAGGATTTTTAAGATTGGCCGGTTGCAGAATGGGTAAACCCACCGATAATGCGTAATCTTTCACTGCGGAGGTGCCTAACTTTTTACCTCTTCCCTTAGGCTTATCCGGAGCGGTCAGAACAGCGACAACATTGAAGCCATTTTCTACTAAAATCTGTAGGCTGGGAACTGCAAATTCTGGTGTTCCCATGAATATTATGCGCATAAAATGATTGGGCTTGAACCTGTAAATTTAGGAGAATTAGGGCCGAGCTTTGTTAAAGTATGATCAGGGATAGAGCAAATATTTCTTCCGTTTCTCTTTGAAGTTGCTCAGTGCCGGTTCCCAGCTCTTTCTAATTTCTTGTTCGGTCCAACCACTTTCAATTTGTGATTGTAAATCCTTTGTTCCAGCTAGCCTGTGTAGGTAAGGTTTGAAAAAATCACCATTATCCATGATTTTGTGGAAGTCAATTAGAGGTTGAATTGTGAATTCGTATTTAGTGCCTTCGGTCCCAAAATCCACTCCATAGCAAATTTGGTTTTCGAAGATTGGGGTTTTTGCTCCTTCCTGGGAAACAGGTGTGAAACTATATGTTTGATCAGGATAATCTGGATGACCAATGTGCTGAAAGGCTTTGTTAGTCCCTCGTCCTACAGAGCATATAGTTTGTTCAAATAGACAGAGACTAGGGTACCAGGAAATGCTAACGTCATCTGGAAGGTTAGGAGAGGGCTTGACGGGCAGGCTATATGGTTGCTGATGGTCCCAATTTTTGCTTTTGATAATAGTTAGGTCGCATTGGAGTCCTTCTTCTAACCAGTTCTCGCCATTAAGCATCAATGCAAACTCTCCCGGGGTAAGGCCATGGACTATAGGAATTGGGTGCAAGCCAAGAAAGGATTTATGGGCATCCTCCATTACCGGTCCATCGACATAGCTACCGTTTGGATTAGGACGATCAAGGATTAAAAGAGGGAGTCCTATTTCTGCACAAGCTTCCATTAGGTAAGTAAGTGTACTTAGATAGGTGAAAAACCGAACGCCTACATCTTGAATATCAAAGATCATTAAGTCAAGGTCTGAGAGTTGTTCTTTTGTTGGTCGGCGATTTTTTCCATAGAGCGAGATCAATTCAAATTGATCATCATTTTCTTCTGTCTCTACCTTTTCCCCAGCGTCTGCCTTGCCTCTGAAACCATGTTCTGGGGAGAATACTTTTTTCACATTAAAGCCCAATGAAATTAAACTGTCCACCAAATGAGTGCCTTCAATAATTCCGGACTGATTGGTGCAAATTCCAATATTTTTATTCTCTAGAAATGGAAGATATTCCGAAGTTTGATAAGCCCCTGGAAGGACTTTTTCTGGTGATTGATCTTGACTGCTTGCGCAATTAAAAGAAGTTATTAACACCAGCAATGACCAATAAATTACCCTCATAGCGAAATGCAACTTAATATTGTGTCAAAGTTATTGAATTGAACCTTCCGTACTTCATCTCATCTCGTATTTCCGGAAACGCTAAAGGTTCCTTTTCTTCCATTATTAGCCGCATAGCAGTTGTTTCTATAGCTATAGCCGTTGGAGCTCTTTTGATGGCATTTATGATCTTACTTGGTTTTCAAAATAAGATCAAGGATAAGATTTACAGTTTCAGTGGTCACTTGTTAGTTGGTAAATACACTCTGACCAATTCCTTTGAAGGGTCTTCTTTTTTACTAAGTGATGAGTTGGAGGCTCAACTTGAAAATATGGAGGGAATAGCGCATTACCAGTCTTTTGCTATGCGTGCTGGGCTTCTTCAAATTGATGGAGAAATACAAGGTGTGGTATTGAAGGGACTTGATGAACGTCAGGATACGGTTACTTTCAATAAGCAATTGCTATCAGGAAGAATGCCTGAAATTGAAAAAGACGGTTATTCCACGGAAGTTGTACTAAGCAAGAAGATATCTAGTGCTTTGAAAATGTCAGTTGGAGATGAGGTACTCATTTTGTTTATTCAAAATCCTCCCAGATATAGGAAGCTGCAGATTGTCGGTATTTATGAAACTGGATTAGAGGAGTTTGACCAGAACATAATTTACGGAGATTTAAAGTTGATTCGGAGGATTAACGGCTGGGAAGAAAATGAGGTAGGGGGTGTAGAGGTTTTTGTGAGCGACCTTGGAAAAATTGATGAAGTTCATGAGGAGCTCTTTGATACGTTAGGTTTTGATCTTTTTGTGGAGAAAGTCAGCGATCGTTACCTCCAGATATTTGATTGGCTGGCCTTGCTGAATAGAAATGTCGTGATATTCCTGGTCCTAATACTTTTTGTGGCGGGCTTTAGCATGGTGTCAATCTTGCTCATCCTTATCATGGAGCGAACACAAATGGTCGGTTTGCTCAAAGCTTTAGGATCTTCCAATCAATTAATCCGCCGGGTATTTCTGGCTAATGGAGTGCGTTTAGTTTTTCGGGGATTAGTTTGGGGAAATGGTCTGGCTTTGGGGTTGGGATTGTTGCAATATTACGGCAGAGTCATTCCTATGGATGCTGAAAGCTACTATATGGACCATGTGCCGATACAATTTGATGCGACAGCCATACTCGGCGTAAATCTTTTAGTAATTGTATTAATAGGAGCAAGCTTGTTTATTCCCTTAAACGTTATCAGTAGAATACAGCCGATTAGGTCAATTCGGTTTGACTGACGTGGACCGGCTCATATTTGCGAAATAGGCTTCTGATTTTCATCTCTATCACCCCCAAGACAGCCTCTCGGAATATACCAATAGACATTTTCGATTGCCCTTTCGCCCTGTCGGTGAAGACTATAGGCACTTCCTTTAGTTTGAAGCCGTGTTTCCAGGCATTGAACTTCATCTCTATTTGAAATGCATAGCCAATGAAGTTGATAGTTTCAGATGGGTTAAGTGTCTCTAAAACTTGCCTTCTGTAACATTTAAATCCAGCTGTAGAGTCGCTAATTGGTAGACCCGTAATGATCCTAACATAATGGCTGGCAAAGTAAGACATGAGCACCCTTCCCATAGGCCAATTCACCACATTGACTCCTTTGATATATCTCGACCCAATTGCTACATCATAATTCTCTTTTTCGCATGCTTCGAGCAATTGAACTAAATCTTTTGGGTTATGCGAGAAGTCTGCGTCCATTTCAAAAATGAAATCAAAACCGTGTTCAATTGCATATTGAAAACCTGTTATGTAGGCGGTTCCCAAACCTTGCTTGCCTTCTCTTTCTATGATGTGAAGTCTCGGAAATTCTCCTTGGAGGTTTTTGACAATATCGGCAGTGTTATCTGGCGAGTTATCATCAATAATCAAAACATCAAATTCCCTGGAAAGACCAAATACCGCGTGAATTATATCTTCGATATTTTCTTTTTCATTGTATGTGGGTATTATGACTAATGATCTGCTCAAGGTGGAATAAGTTGAACTTTGGAAAATAGCTAATTATTGTTTTAACAACTGAATTTTGAGAAAAAAGTATGCGAAAAGCCGTTTTTTTTGATCGCGATGGAGTGTTAAATGAGGAAAGAGGCACCTACACTTACAGACTTGAGGATTTTAGGGTGATTTCTGACGCTTTGGATGTACTTAAAAAATCGAAAAGCATTGGCTATTTCAACATTGTGATTACCAATCAAGCGGGTATTGCCAAAGGGATCTACACCATGGAAGAGGTGGAAAAGTGTCATCAAAAACTACAGAAGGAAGTTGGTAGCCGAATCGATGATTTTTACATAGCTCCTGATCACCCGGATTATTCCATGTCTTTGAGTAGAAAACCAGAAAGCCTGTTATTTGAGAAGGCGATTGCTAAGTATCGGCTTGACGCGGAACTGTGCTGGATGATTGGTGATAAAGAGAGAGATTTGATTCCAGCCAAAAAGCTAGGTGTCAAGACCGTTTTGCTAGGCGGATTGAGTTCTGAATATGCAGATTTTGTGGTTGATAACTTAAAGGAAGCAGGTCGTGTTATTTTTTCCGAGAACTAATGTTACCTGAAATTTAGCTGTTGGCAGTTAAGGCTCTACTTTTGAAGAGGATTCACCATTACCAACCTTGACTATGAAATATTTACTGATACCGCTTGTCGTCTTTATTTCCTGCTCTCCCCAAAGACAAAGATTAGTTTGGTCAGATGAGTTTAATGATTTGGATATCGATACTTCCAAATGGAATGTGGTTACTGGAAACGGATGTCCTGAATTGTGCGGCTTTGGAAACGAAGAATTGCAGTATTACAACAGACAAAACCTAAGGGAGGCCAATGGGACTTTGATCATCAATACCAGGAAGGATTCCATGGAAGGGAGTGGATTCACAAGTGTGAAGATCACTACCGAAGGAAAAGGGGATTGGCAATATGGAAGGGTCGAGGTGAGAGCGAAGTTGCCTTACGGAAGAGGTACTTGGCCTGCCATTTGGATGTTGCCAACGATAGATGGTCAAAGAAAATGGCCAGACGATGGTGAGATAGATATCATGGAGCATGTAGGATACAATCAAGGAATGATCTATGGCACCATTCACACCAAGAAATTCAATCATATTCTTGGTACAGAAAAAAATGACAGTATTTACATTCAAGATGCGCATGAGAACTTTCATATCTACGCTTTGGAATGGAATGATAAGAGCTTAAGTTGGTTTGTAGATGATGACTTGTACCTACACATGGAGAAAGGCAATGAAAATGAAGATGGCTGGCCTTTTGATAAAAAGTTTCACTTGATTCTGAATGTGGCTGTTGGAGGCAATTGGGGAGGGCGATTTGGTATTGCTGATGATATCTGGCCACAAACCATGGAAATTGATTACGTAAGAGTTTACCAATGACAAACCTATTTTCAGCGGAGACCTATAAGTCTCGACGGGCACAGCTTAAGAAGACACTTGGATCGGGAAAGATATTGTTCATTGGGAACAATCAAAGTGCTATGAACTACCCGTCTAACCATTACCCCTTCAGGCAGGATAGCACTTTCTTATATTTTTTCGGGTTGGACAAACCAGGCTTGGCAGCCACTATAGATATTGATAATGATCAGGATTTGATTTTTGGCAATGAGCTAACACTAGATGATATCGTATGGGAGGGGCCACATCCCACTCTGGGACAATTAGCCGAATACGTGGGAGTAAAAGAGGTGCGACCCTTAAGTGATTTAAAGTCTAGTGTAAATTCCAGCGTTCACTACTTGCCTCCCTACAGAAGTGATAGTAGTATTTGGTTATCCGAGTTAATTGGAGAATCCTTGGATTGGATCGCTAAACATCACTCAATAGCGCTGATAAAGTCCATTGTGGCCATTAGGTCCGTAAAGGAAAGTCAGGAGATAGAACAGCTACACGATGCGGTATCGATTACGGCAGACATGCATCTTACCGCAATGAAAATGGCGAAACCGGGCATGAAAGAGTCCGATATAGTCGGAGCTTTATTGAATGTGGCAGCTTCCAAAGGTAATTTCTATGCCTTTCCTCCAATAGTTACTGTCAATGGTCAGACCTTACATAATCACTATTATGGTAATGAGCTAAAATCCGGCAGACTCCTATTGTGTGACAGTGGTGCAGAAAACACTTTCCACTATGCAGGAGACATGACGAGAACCTTTCCGGTTGATAAGAAATTCGATACCCGACAAAGGGAGATCTACAGCATCGTCTTGAACGCATTAAAAGCTAGCGCTGAATCAGCTAAAGCGGGAGTTAGAAATTTTGAAATCCATACTGGTGCAGCCACTATTTTGTTCGACGGTCTGAAGGAGCTCGGCCTTACTAGAGGCAATACGGAGGAGGCTGTAAAAGCTGGAGCTCATTCACTTTTCTTTCCACATGGGTTGGGCCATATGATGGGATTAGATGTCCATGATATGGAGGACTATGGTGAAGATTTTGTGGGTTACGGGGAGGAACTTGAGAGATCCGATGTGTTTGGTTTCAATGCTTTGAGATTGGGCCGAACACTTCAGGAAGGTTTTGTCCTGACGATAGAACCGGGTCTTTATTTCATACCAGAGTTATTTGAGCAATGGCGGTCGAAAAAAATGCATGATTCCTTCCTCAACTATCAAGAGATCAAGAAGTACCTGGATTTCGGAGGAATACGATTAGAGAATGACTATCATATCACTTCGGAAGGTGCTGAATTGCTCGGAAAACCATTACCTGTGGAGATAGATAAGGTAGAAAACGTCAGATAACTGTCGATTATCGAAAAAAAACCCTGAAATTCTTCGGTTGTGGCAGGATTATTCAAAAGCATATTCTAGTTTTACTTAAACCAGCCATGGATAGGTTTTTAAATTGCTATCCGCCATGCTTTTTAGACAGTTCTGCATTGTATTTTTTACCCTTCTGGGCACCTTTGTTATGGCCACAGAAGATGGTCTACTAAAAATTCAAGGTCAGGTTTTCGATGCTGAAACCAGTGAGCCTTTACCATTTGCACATGTAACCATTGGAGAAACCCGTACCATCACCAATATTGATGGAGAGTTTTCTATATCTGTTCCTGACGATTCCAAAATGGAGATTTCAGTCTCATTCATTGGTTATAAGACCTTCAAAAGCCCTGTAGAGACTGACGAGAAGCAGTTTAACATTAATTTGTCGCCGGCTGCTACCCAGTTAGAAGCAGTGACCGTTACGACTGGAGAATCTATTATCGAGAAGGTATTCAATAAGCTGAGGCTTAACTATGAACTTGACCAGCAACACATGGTGTGCTACTACAAGGAAAGCTTGATGGATTCCAAAAAACTCTATTATTTGGCCGAAGGTATCCTCGACGTTTACCAACCCAGTGAGATCAGTAGCGATCCTATTGAGATAAGTCCAATTAGAACCAGAAAGAAAGAATTTAAGAAGTTAGATGAGGAGGCAGTTCTCATTCATGGTCACGCTAGTGATATGTTAAAGACTATTGTGAGAAGGGAAAAAAGCTTTGTCAATATTGAAAATCTGAAGCACTACTTCTTTCACTATGAGGGTGTAAGCGAGTATGATGGAAAGGAGATATTTATCCTGTCTTTTGAGCCTAGAACGAAGAAGGCCACTTCGAAAGGAAATCTATTTGTAGATGCTGATAGCTACGCAATAATCAAAGCGGAGTACTTTCCCATACTAGGTGGTAATAAATTCTGGGATCAAGTGTCCTGGATAGAGGAATTTTCCCGAAATGGAGTCATGTGGAATGTCAACAGAGTATCCTACAGTGGCAAGTGGACCATTGATAACGTCCAGTACAGTTACACTTCAACTTTGGTCGTGAATGAATCCAAAGTAGTACGGGTGCCACCTGCTTTAGGCCTATTGCTTGGTGATAAAGACGTGTTCTACAACTCTGCAAAAAACTTTTCAGAGGACTTCTGGGAAGGTTATACCTATGTTAAGCTGAGCTCTGAAGAGAAAAAGGCCCTGGACAATAGGGCAGGAGGTTAATATCTCCTTACCCCAATTCTGAATTTCTTCTTTTTCTTTCGTTTTCGTCGAGGAATATCTTTCGCATTCTGATGTTTTGAGGGGTTACCTCCAGATATTCATCTTTCTGAATGTACTCCAAAGCTTCCTCTAGAGAGAATTTTTTGGCAGGTGCGATCTTTACGTTTGTATCTGATCCAGCAGCTCTCACGTTGGAAAGTTTCTTACCCTTTTGAATGTTCACAACAAGGTCATTGTCACGAGAGTGTTCTCCAATAACCTGACCTGTATATACTTCATCTCCCGGATCCACAAAGAACTTTCCTCGATCTTGCAGTTTGTCGATGGAGTAGGGAGTGCCAGGACCATTTTCCATAGAAATGAGAGAACCGTTAATTCTTCCGGAAATATCCCCTTTGAAGGGCTGATATCCCTTGAATCTATGAGTCATCACCGCTTCACCACTTGTTGCTGTTAGCATGTTGTTTCTAAGGCCTATAATCCCACGAGCTGGAATGTCGAATTCCAAATGTTGGATATCTCCCTTAGGCTCCATGATGGTCATTTCCCCTTTCCTTTGAGTAACCATCTCGATCACTTTCCCTGATAATTCATCAGGGACATCTACCACGAGATGCTCTACTGGTTCATGTTTCTGACCTTCGATTTCTTTGAATAAGACCTGAGGCTGCCCCACCTGCAGCTCATACCCTTCTCGTCGCATTGTTTCAATAAGAACCGAAAGGTGGAGAACACCTCTTCCAAAAACGAGAAATTTGTCTTCAGTGTCCTGCTCTTGTACTCTCAGGGCTAGGTTCTTTTCTAGCTCCTTCATGAGTCGATCTCTCAAGTGCCTTGAGGTAACGAACTTTCCTTCTTTGCCAAAAAATGGAGAATCGTTGATGGTGAAAAGCATACTCATAGTAGGCTCATCGATAGCGATCCTCGGTAATAGTGTCGGATTCTCAAAATCGGTGAGAGTATCTCCAATATCAAAATCTTCCAAGCCTACAACGGCACAAATGTCTCCTGCTTGGATTTCGGAGACTTTTTGACGTCCTAAGCCCTCAAATACTTGCAGTTCTTTGATTTTCACTTTCTTCAAGGATCCATCTCTTTTACTCAAGGCTAGTTGCTGACCTTCTTTGAGTGTACCTTGATATAGCCTGCCGATGGCAATTCTTCCTACAAATGACGTGTAATCCAGGGAAGTGATTTGCAGAGCTGGAACACCTTCTTTCCTCTCTGGTGCAGGTATATGTTCTAATATCTTATCCAGAAGCGGCATGATTGAATCCGTAGGATTTTGCCAATCTTCTCCCATCCATCCTTGTTTTGAAGAGCCGTAGAGAGTAGGGAAGTCAAGCTGATCTTCACTCGCATCCAATTGAAACATTAAGTCGAAAACCGCTTCATGTACCTCATCAGGTCGACAGTTTTCTTTGTCCACCTTATTCACAACCACTATTGGTTTTAGTCCAAGACCTAATGCTTTGCCCAATACGAATCGAGTCTGTGGCATAGGTCCCTCAAAGGCATCAACTAATAGAATTACCCCATCCGCCATTTTAAGGACTCTTTCAACCTCTCCACCGAAATCTGCGTGACCAGGGGTATCTATGATATTGATCTTAGTGTTCTTATATGTTACCGAGACATTCTTACTTAAAATGGTAATACCACGTTCTCTTTCCAGGTCATTATTGTCTAGGATCAATTCGCCTTTCTCTTCGTTTTCTCTGAAAACCTGGGAAGCGTAAATGATCTTATCTACTAATGTGGTTTTGCCATGATCGACGTGGGCGATTATAGCGACGTTTCGAATGTCTTGCATGATGCTCGTAAATCAGCCGCAAAATTAGACCTAATTCCTGCCAAAAGGTATTCTTACCGTTAAGTTTTCAAGATGCTTTCATTCTGCCTGAGAGAATGTTCTGAATTTCTTAATCAGTATTAAGAGTTGTTATGGATTTTATATTCTGGGATATACCTGAGCTTCTCACTCAATTGCCGCAAAATGGAAACTTTAGAAACTTCAATCAAAAAGTCCATTGTCTATACCATCCATCATAATCATTTCTTCTTTAAGGTGTATTGAAATTAGATTTAATGGTTATAAAGTTTAATTATCATGCGAATCAAACTAACCTTTCTCCTCACGCTTACTTCATTGTTTCTGTTTGGTCAGAAACGAATGCTACCAGCAGACACCATGGTGTCCACTACTCACCAGGTCGTTATCAAGGGCAAGACAGTTCCTTATAGAGCGACTACTGGCACTCAACCTGTGTGGAATGAGATGGAGGAGGTAGCTGCTTACTGCCATTACACTTATTATGAAAGGACCGATGTTAGGGATAAAGCTTCCAGACCTCTTTTTATTTCCTTCAATGGCGGTCCGGGCTCCGGTTCTGTATGGATGCACTTGGCTTATACAGGTCCCAAAATATTGAAAGTGGATGATGAGGGCTTTCCAGTACAGCCATATGGTGTAAAAGACAATCCTAACTCTATCCTGGATGTGGCTGATATTGTGTTTGTAAACCCTGTCAATACTGGTTTTTCCAGGATCGTCGATAAAGAGGCTAAAAAAGAAATGTTCTTTGGGGTCAATGCAGATATAAAGTACCTCTCTGAATGGATTAACACTTTCGTAACTAGGGTCAACCGATGGGAATCGCCTAAGTATCTCATTGGTGAGAGCTATGGAACCACAAGGGTGTCAGGTCTTGCATTGGCACTACAAAATAGGCAGTGGATGTACATCAATGGTGTGATACTAGTATCTCCAACTGAACTGGGTATTGATGTAGAGGGCTCTGGTCGTAGGAGTTCACCTATTGGGGCTGCCATTAGGGTGCCTTACTTTACGGCAGCTGCCTGGTATCACAATCAATTGCCTGCTGATTTACAATCAAAAGACCTTCTGGAGGTATTGGATGAATCAGAAGAGTTTGCGGTAGAGGAGTTAGTCAATACTATGATGAAAGGTGGCTTTGTTTCAGAAGAGGAGAGGAATGCAGCAGCGGCGAAAATGGCTAGGTACTCTGGAATTTCGGAGAAGGTGATTCTTCAGTACAACCTTGATGTGCCTACTGCTTTTTTCTGGAAAGAACTATTGAGGGATGAAGGATTTACCGTGGGAAGGTTGGATTCGAGATATAAAGGGATTGATAAGAATGTAGGTGGCGTTAGGCCAGACTACAACTCAGAATTGACATCCTGGTTACATTCCTTTACACCTGCTATTAATTACTATTATAAGAATGTCTTGAGATTCAACACAGACGTGAAATACAATATGTTCGGTCCAGTTAGGCCTTGGGACAATTCGGACAATAATACAGGTGAAAACCTTAGATTGGCTATGGCTGAGAATCCTTACCTCCATACCATGATTCAATCGGGTTACTATGATGGCGCTACAAAATATTTTGATGCGAAGTATACCCTATGGAGACTGGATCCTAGCGGTAGAATGAAAGACCGATTAAGCTTCAAGGGATATAGAAGTGGACATATGATGTACTTGAGGAATGAAGACTTGATCCAGGCAAATGAGGATATTAGGGAATTCATACAGAAGACCTCAAGTGGTGGTAAGTCGGCGAAATATTAGGAATGAAGATTCTCTCAGTTAATGTAAGTGAACCCAGAACCGTAGATTGGAAAGGTAAGGAGGTAGTGACAGGTATCTTCAAAAAGTCGGTTCAGGAGCCTATTTATTTAGGGAAGACCGATGTAAATGGAGATCATGTCATAGATAGGAGGTATCACGGAGGAGTGGACAAGGCCTGCTACTTATACGGGTTGAATCATTACCCCTTCTGGCAATCCGAATATCCCAATCTGGAGTTTGACAGTGGCATGTTTGGAGAGAATATTACAGTAGATAACTGTGATGAATCTGCAATTTTGATTGGTAGCCTTTATAAGGTAGGAAGTGCTATTGTCCAGGTAGTTCAACCTCGTCAACCTTGCTTTAAACTTGGCTTGAAGTTTGAAGATCAGGGTGTTTTGAAGAAGTTTATCCACCAGGCTTTTTCTGGCGTGTACTTTCGGGTCTTGCAAGAAGGAGAAGTGACAACTGGAGACGAATTTCAGATCGAGCAAGAAGATGATCAAAATGTTTCGGTAAGAGATTTCTTCAATATGCTCTATGGAAATTTGGGTGACGAAACCAAGGCTACTCGATTAATCCAACATCCGGCAATACCTGAGCAAATGAGAGATTACCTCGCAAAAAAGTAAATATTCGTAACTTCTTACTTGATGATCAGTACTATTTGCAACTGTAAAGGTTTGTTTTAGTCTCTTTATCTAAGTCAACTACCAGGTCATGCTCAAAAACTTCATCCTTGCTACCCTTAGAAACCTTCGGAAGAACGTTCTCTATACCTTCATCAATATCTCTGGCTTAGCCATTGGAATAGCCTGCAGTATTCTTATCCTGCTTTGGGTATATGATGAGTCTACGTACGATAGTTTCGTTCCTAAATCAGATCGATTGTATCAGGTATGGGTAAATGCCACATATGATAGCGAGATAAACAGCTGGAATTCTGTTCCTCTACCTACTTATGAAGCCATGAAAACGGCTAATAGCGCCATTGCAAACTCTACGGTAGCGGGTTGGGGAGCTGATAGGCTCTTAACTTATGGTGAAAAGAGAGTAATCCAGCAAGGCTATTATGTTGGAGAGGAATTTTTGGACATGTTCGAGTATGAGGTAGTAGCAGGAGATAAAGAGTCCGCATTCGACGAGATAAACTCCATTGTTATCACACAAAAACTGGCCTCAATTCTTTTTGAAGATGAGGATGCAATGGGTAAGATTATCAAAGTCTCGAATCAATACTCCATGAAGGTTACAGCTATTTTAAAAGACTTGCCGAGTAATTCTTCATTTGAGTTTGAGTTCCTCTTGCCCTGGACCCATAGGAGGAAAAACAATGAATGGGTCGAAAGAAACCACAGTAATTGGGGTAACTATTCATTCCAGGTATATGTGGAGTTAGATGATCCAGCCAAGGAATTATCGGTGGAAGCAGCCATTGCCCCTATGCTCAGTGAAAATGGGGAAGATGATCTGCCAAGAGCTTTTTTTCTACATCCAATGACCAGATGGAGGTTGCACTCGCAGTTTGAGAATGGGAAGGAATCCGGAGGTCGTGCTGAGTATGTCCAGCTTTTTTCTTTCATTGCTATTTTCATACTTATCATCGCCTGTATCAACTTTATGAATTTGGCAACTGCCAGGTCTGAAAAACGGGCGAAAGAAGTAGGTATCAGGAAAAGTCTTGGATCAACCAGAGGTAGCTTGATTTTGCAGTTCTTAGGGGAATCAATAGTGATTTCAGCTATTTCTTTTACGCTAGCTCTGATATTGGCTGGAGTAGCCCTGCCGTTCTACAATGATATGGTTGATAAGCAGTTGGTTATTGATTTTCAATCTTCAACTTTCTGGATCTTCGCTTCGGTATTGGTTTTCGGGACCGGAATAGTTTCGGGAAGCTATCCTGCCTTGTTCCTTTCTTCCTTCAATCCTGTTATTACATTAAAAGGAACAGTCAAAGTAGGGAAAGGAGCTACGTTACCCAGGAAGGTTCTGGTCATTTTTCAATTTGCTATAAGTATCCTTCTGATGGTGGCCACTATCGTGATTTACGAACAGATCTCTCTAGTAAAAAGTAGAGAGTTGGGTTATGATCAGGAACGCTTGATAAGCGTTCAGTTGAATGATGAGCTGACCGAGAAATATGAAGTGGTGAAGAATGATTTGGAAGCAACTACTGCTGTAGTGAGTGTGACCAAATCCAATAGCCAGATTACCCAGGTTAATTCCAATAACTTCTTAAGCTGGCCAGGGAAGCCTGAGGAACTAAAAGTAATGTTTGTAACGATTGCTGGCCACTACGACTGGGCTAAGACCATGGGTGTGAAGATCCTGGAGGGTCGCGAGTTTTCCAAAGAGTTCGGCTCAGATACTAGTGCTATAGTGGTGAATAAGGCAGCCATTGATTTAATGAACTTGCCAGAGCCTGTACTAGGCACTAATCTTGATCTATGGGGGGATAAAAGGAAGCTTATTGGGGTGGTAGATAATGTGCTAATGGGATCGCCCTATGAAGAGGTCAGGCCTATGTTTCTGTTTCTGGACCATTGGGGAGGCTACATTTCACTAAGAATCAGCAAAGAGGGTGGTTTGCAGGAAAACCTTGCTCAGATAGAATCAGTGTTTACCAAACACAA
Organism: uncultured Roseivirgaceae bacterium; assembly: GCA_964653795.1. GTDB lineage: Bacteria > Bacteroidota > Bacteroidia > Cytophagales > Cyclobacteriaceae > JAWPMT01. The sequence goes on from CAZZHO010000030.1 coordinate 31,117, forward strand.
TCCAGCCTATCCGTTCGAATACAAGTTTGCAGATGTGGAGTTCCAGAGGAAGTTTAATCTGATAAATCTTACCCAGAAGCTGGCTACATTATTTGCTCTCTTAGCCATTTTCATCACGGGTTTGGGATTATTTGGTTTGGCTTCATTTATGGCGGAACAAAGAACTAAGGAAATTGGAATTAGGAAAGTATTAGGAGCTTCAGTAAGCAGCTTGGTATTGCTTATCTCCAGAGATTTTACAAAGCTGGTGGCTTTAAGTTTCGTGATCATTGCCCCACTGTCCTGGTATGCATTAGATAGTTACTTAGAGAAATACACCATCAGAGTAGATGTCCACTGGTGGATTTTCCCTCTTGTAGGTTTGGTTGCATTGGGTTTTGCACTGCTAATTGTGTCAAACCAAGCTGGTAGGGCTGCTAGAGCTAATCCAGTTCAATCTTTAAGACAGGAATAGGAACATTGAATGACTCCACTATTTAAAAAGTTAAATTTTAAAGATCAGGCTCACATTGTAAGTCTCAATCATCCGGAATCCTTCTATAGTGAGCTCGAAGAGATGGCTGATCAGGCTCAGATAATGCTCAATCTGGACAAGTTATCGAAGATTGAGTTTGTAATTGCTTTTGCACAAACATAAGACGTGTTAGATGAGATGATCAATAACATTGTTTCGCTTGTAAAAGATGATGCCTTAGTTTGCATATCCTAAGAAATCATCCAAGAAGTACAAATGCGAATTTGATAGAGACAATGGATGGACATTGCTGGGTGGAAATGGATTTGAACCAGTCAGGGCCGTAGCTATCGACGAAGACTGGAGTGCGTTGCGATTCCGAAAAGTAGAGTTTATCAAGAAAATGACCAGAGGGTTTGCTATTAGCGAAGAAGGCAAG
>CAZZHO010000031.1:0-31880 GCA_964653795.1 uncultured Roseivirgaceae bacterium
TTGCTTTCACAGCTGGGTTACCCACCTGCTATCTCATTGAACAGCCTGGATAAGACCAAGAAGCAGGTAGAGAAGTCCAATATTGGAGTGAAAATAGCGGTGGCAGGTTTCTGCTTTGGCAATAGTATGCTGATGAGTATGCCAGAGTATTTGGATACCAAGCACTTGTTGGAAAAAGACTATAGTCTACTCTTCAGTTGGATCAATATGGTATTAGCTCTGCCCGTCTTATTCTTTTCGGCAAGAGACTATTTTGAGAAAGCCTGGAAAGGAATTGTCTTTGGTAACCTCAACATTGATGTACCCATTGTGCTGGGAATTCTCACCCTTTTTGGAAGAAGCGTTTATGAGATCGTCACCATGACGGGGATGGGCTATGTCGACTCGCTTACCGGCCTCATATTCTTTCTGCTGATAGGCAAATGGTACCAGGGTAAGACCTATCAGGCTCTCTCTTTTGAACGAGATTATACTTCCTACTTTCCTATCTCTATCGCCTGTATTGTGGATGAAGAGGAATTTCAACGACCTATCAAAGAGTTGCAGAAAGGGGATGTCATCATCGTGCACAATGACGAATTGATCCCGGCAGATGGCATCATAGTGGACGGTCTTGGTAATATCGATTACAGCTTTGTGACAGGAGAGTCACAGCCTTTGATCAAGACAAAAGCTCAGTCTGTATATGCCGGAGGGCGGCAGAAAGGTGGAGAACTGAAGATTGAACTGAAGAAGTCCGTAAATAACAGTGAACTGACCCAACTCTGGAATCAGGATGTTTTCAAAAAGAAGCAGGAAAACCTGCAAACGTGGGTCGATAAGATCAGCGCCTACTTCACAGGTGCTATTCTGATAATAGCGCTATTTACAGGTATCTATTGGTGGTTTGCTGATCAATCCATGGTCTGGAATACCGTATCAGCAGTGTTGATTGTGGCATGTCCTTGTGCCTTGGCTTTGGTATTGCCATTTAGCTATGGTCATGCCATGCGGATATTGGGAAAGAAAGGGCTGTTTTTGAAAAATGCGGAGGTAATAGAATCACTATCCAGAACAGACACCATCATTTTTGATAAGACGGGCACATTGACAGAGAACCTCGCGAAAGCGTCTTATACTGGGGACAAGATGAGCGAGGAGGAAATACAATATTTAAAATCAGCCCTGGGTAATAGTGCCCATCCATTGAGCAGAATTATACATAACCAACTACCTATGGGGCCAAAGTTTCCGATCACTTCGTTCAAAGAAGAGACAGGGCTCGGCTTTGTGGCAGAGGTTGGTAATACTACTGTAAAAGTGGGTTCGGCCGCCTATTTAGAAGTAAAGGTCGACAAGGATCATACGGATGCGGAGGTCTATGTTCAGGTCGGCGGTGCTCGAGGCGTTTTCAGAATAAAGGCCGTTTACAGAAAGGGGATTTTTGAGACACTTAAAAGATTAGGAAGAAGGTTTAGGCTGGGGCTACTTTCAGGCGATAATGACGCTGAATCGACCTTGCTTTCTCCTTATTTCAAGGACTTACTTTTTAAGCAAAAGCCAATTGATAAACTACAATACATTGAAGGAAAAGAAGAAAATGTCTTGATGATTGGAGATGGACTGAATGATGCCGGGGCTTTGAAAAAGGCGGAGGTTGGGATCGCAGTGGCACAGGATATTCATCAGTTTTCTCCAGCTTGTGATGCGATCTTAAGTTCTGATCAAATTACCCAACTTGACAAGATTATCGAATACAGTAAAAAAGTGCTGACTGTAGTGTTTCTGGCCTTTGGGATCTCCTTCGCCTACAATATAGTAGGGCTTTCTTTTGCCGTGTCAGGGAATTTAACACCATTGGTTTCGGCGATTTTAATGCCCATCAGTTCCATCACCGTTGTGGGCTTTGTGACGGTCATGGTGACCAGGCTGGGCAGGTCCAGTCAATCGGCTGAGGCAACCATATGATAAAAATCACTCGTATAGCTGATCAAAGGCATCGCCTTGCTCTTTCTTCTGAGCAATTTTTGGACTTCAGGATATAGAACATGATCAGACTTTTTGAATTTAACTACGAGATCACGCCGCTATCAGTACGAGAGCGGATCAGTTCCAATATTCAGGAGATTAGAGAAGCATTACAAAACCGCTTTCCTAGGGAAGTATTTGTCTTAGGTACATGCCAGCGCATCACGATATTGGCATCCAGCGTGAGCGAAAGAGACATTCTTCAGGAGCTCAAAGCATTTGCTCCGAAAGTTGACAAGGTCCATATGGTTTTTTTGAATGGTCAGGAGGCCATCAAGCATTTTTTTGCGACCTCCTCAGGTCTACACTCCAAGACGATCGGTGAGCATGAAGTTTTGGGTCAGGTACGCAATGCCTATGTAGATCAAAAGGACCTGAGCGCCGAGCTACATGAGCTGGTCAAAAGAGCTATTTATACAGGCAAGAGAGCCAGGACAGAGACATTTATTGGTAAGCACGCTACGTCATTGGCTTCCATCACGATTAGTAGGATCACGGAGCATTTTCCGGATACTAGTAATGCAAAGATTTTGCTGTTGGGTACTGGTAATATGGCGAAGCTGGTGCTCAATCGATTGAAGTACCTGCAAGTGGGCTCGTTGGATATTGCGAGTAGAAGCGTTGATCGGGCAGAGACTTTGGCAAGCCATCCTCATCATCATGCTGTCAGTGTCACAAAGGCTCTAAGCAATGTCGGCCAATATGATATTGTTATTGGTGCTACCAGCACGCAGGAGCCAATATTGACGCATCTTCCAAATGGAAAGAAGCTTTTAATAGACCTTGGGATGCCCAGAAACTTCGATTGGCATTTGAGTAAACAGGAAGATATCATACTCCTAGACCTTGACGACCTGGAGAGGTCAGTCATACATCATAAGAAGAAAAGGGTTCAGGAGATAACGGACGTCTACCATATTATCAATGAAGAGCAGGCAGAATATTCACGTTGGTTAGCATTCAGAAAGTTTGTTCCCAAGATCATTCAATTGAAGGCTGAACAGCATTTGCTAGAACATAATATTGCCGCACGTATTCAGGCTCATGATGGATTGAATAATTTTCTCCGAGCCCGAATGATTTACAAGGCGAGGGGCGTTATTCAGGAGCATTACGCTTTGATCATAACCATTTATAAGTCAGAAATTGACGATGAGGTCTTAATGGAATCTTATGTGAGGGAAATGCTGGTAGAATTGGACCAAAAGCTCTGTTTATTATTTCAGGGGTTGCACTCCCAAAAGAGCATAAGGCAGGTCGCTTAAACTATAATTTTCGGGGTATCTTAGGTACGGAATAGGGATGACCTAACTTTGGTTGGATCACACCAAGTTAATCATGGACCTATCGTCATTATCTGCAACCTATCCAGTCTATAGAATCGGCCTCACCATTGGTGCATTCCTGCTTTACTTGATTCTCAGAAAGCTATCCACCCGGTCAGTAATTAAGAGGTCTCTGGTTCATAGCTTCGATGAGTCCAGAATGTCCTTTATCAAACGGATTATTCGCACCCTTATCAATGTCGCCTTTGTAGTAGTGCTAGGGATTATTTGGGAGGTTTCCCTAAAAGGCCTTTCAATCTATATAGCTTCCTTTTTGACCATCGTCGGTGTAGGGTTATTTGCTACTTGGTCCATCGTTAGCAACATTACTGCCTCTGTTATACTGTTCTTCTTTTTTCCATTTAAGGAGGGATCTAAGGTTAAGATCATTGACGGTGACAACTCCGTGGAGGGTACGGTTTTAGGTCTTTCTATTTTCTCTTTGAGGATCAAGCTGGATGATGATAGGGAGGTGTACTACCCAAATAACCTGGCCATTCAAAAAGGCATTATTTATCTCCGAAAATAAGATTGTTAAAAAATCTTAATGAGACTTAAAAAGTGAAACCTAAGCCGTTCACTTTTCGAATATTTTTCTGAATTGTTTTAGATGAGTTGAGGCGCAACTCACATTGTTTGTGGCAATGAATTTTGATAATCTCAATATTGAATTGAGATCCGATTTAGCCAATTGTTGAATTGTAGAACTATTAAAATTTGGAAAAATGAGCATTGTAAAGAGAAGCAGTTTATTGCCAACAACGTCGTTTTTTGACGATTTCCTGACCAGAGATCTTTTTGACTGGTCAAACTGGGCGAACGAATCATCATCAGTCCCCAGAGCAAACATTTTAGAATCAGATAATGACTTTCGAGTCGAGTTGGCTGCTCCAGGCTACAGGAAAGAGGACTTCCAGGTAAAGCTGGATAATGATACGCTGACGATTCAGACTGAACTGTCCGAAACGGAGCCTCATGAAAACATGCAATATCAACGGAGGGAATTTGGGTATCATGCTTTCAAGCGGTCCTTCTACCTACCCAATACTGTGGAGGCCGATAAGATCGAGGCGACCTACCGGGACGGAATTCTTCAGTTGATGATTCCGAAGAAAGAGGAAGCGAAGAAAAAACCTGCAAGAACCATAGCAATTTCATAGGGAGTCGGAATAGTTGCTACTTCTTCATTACTAGATAGTCTGCGAATGCAGGCTGGTTCTCAGGCGTAGTGGCGAAGGTGGGACTGAAGAGTCCCACCTCATTTTCAAATATCTCTAATGTGTAAAATGAATTGAGCTATGAAAATATTCTTAAGGTCGATCATTGATTGCTTTTTGCTTTTGATAGCGGTCTTGCTGATTTCAGGGATGGCGCTTCGTTTTTTGAAGGGGATAGTTAGTGAAAAATTAGACTATTTGAAGCGCTACTTCACTGGTAGAAAAAGGGAGGAAGATTACTTGGTTGAGCTCTCAGGTTAGTTTTAAATATTGAATAATTCAGAAATTATGAAAAGCACATCGTTTCTTGATTATTACAAGACCATTTTAGAAAAAGTCAGCTTCGATTCTAATCTATTTACCAAAGAATACAATAAGGCCATCAAAATTATCCATCCGGAAGAAGTACCGGCATTAGATAGCTGGATTCAATCTTCTGGATTTCAAAATCTGTTAGTGAAGTCCTCATGTGATTTCAGGACAGTTGAAGTTGGTTAGGTTGGTGATAGCCGGTGGCAAAGACTATTGTCACCGGTTTTTTTTCGATTTTGTCTATTCCACCTACCTCGTTTCTTTTCGGGCCTGACAAAAATCAGTTGTCGGACTAACACCTCTCATCCAGTGAACTTCGGGACTGCTCTAATCTTGCTATCAAGGATTATGAGCGTCATTTTCATACTTATCGCATGTAGCCTGCTTTTGGCCTCCAGTTTTTTGATAGCCTTCCTATGGGCTTCAAAATCCGGGCAGTTTGACGATGACTATACACCCTCAGTCCGAATGTTATTTGATGACGAAAAACCAGGTAAAAATGCCAACTGATTCACTAGAAATTGATGAAAGATCCGTCGAGGGTTCGACGCTTAGAGTGGTGGACAAGCCCTCTAAACCAGGTCTGGAAACATTTGAGTATGATAACACTATTGTCCGGAATTTCCTGATTGCTACTACTGTTTTTGGTGTAGTGGGAATGACGGTTGGGTTGCTTGTTGCCATCCAATTTGTATTTCCGGAAGCCAACTTTGGATTGCAGTATACCACCTTCGGTAGAGTAAGACCACTTCACACCAATGCGGTGATTTTCGCGTTTGTGGGCAATGGAATTTTCGCCGGAGTTTACTATTCACTCCAGCGGCTTTGTAAGGCGAGAATGTTCAGCGATTTTTTGAGTACCCTCCACTTTTGGGGGTGGCAACTGATTATTCTATCAGCTGCGATCACATTGCCGCTAGGCTTTACTTCCGGTAAAGAGTACGCCGAACTTGAATGGCCCATCGATATTGCCATCGCCTTGATCTGGGTGGTATTTGGTATCAATATGTTTGGAACCATACTCAAAAGGAGAGAGCGTCATCTTTATGTGGCGATCTGGTTCTACATCGCTACGTTCGTCACCGTAGCCATGCTACACATCGTCAATTCGTTTGAATTGCCTATCGGTTTGATGAAGAGCTACTCCTGGTATGCAGGAGTGCAGGATGCCTTAGTGCAGTGGTGGTATGGACATAATGCAGTAGCCTTTTTCCTAACGACTCCCTACCTCGGCTTGATGTATTACTTCATCCCTAAAGCTTCAGGAAGACCTATCTATTCTTATCGACTATCTATCATACACTTTTGGGCACTGATCTTTATCTACATCTGGGCAGGTCCTCACCACTTACTGTATAGTGCCTTGCCTGACTGGGCGCAGGCCTTAGGAGTGGTATTCTCCGTAATGCTGATCCTACCAAGTTGGGGAGGAATGCTTAATGGTCTTTTCACCCTTCGTGGTGCCTGGGACAAGGTAAGAGAAGATGCCATTCTTAAGTTCATGGTGGTGGCAGTTACCTGCTACGGCATGGCCACTTTTGAAGGTCCTATGCTTTCATTGAAAAATGTAAATGCTATCGGTCACTTCACTGATTGGATCATAGGTCATGTGCATATTGGAGGATTAGGTTGGAATGGCTTCATGACGTTTGCCATGCTGTACTTCCTGATCCCAAGACTTTACAATACCAAGCTTCATTCACAGAAATTGGCAAATGTTCACTTCTGGATTGGAACACTGGGTATCATTTTCTATGCCATACCCATGTACTGGGCTGGCTTTGCACAAGCATTGATGTGGAAAGAATTCAATCCTGATGGAACATTGGTTTACAGTAGCTTCCTGGAGACAGTCACGCAGATTATCCCAATGTATGCTTTAAGAGCATTTGGGGGTCTATTGTACCTGGTAGGCGTATTTGTAATGATTTACAACCTTGTCAAAACGGCCAAATCAGGTTCTTTCTTAGCCAATACAAGGGCAGAAGCTGCTCCTTTGACCAAAGGATACAAAGCTCCTAAAAATGAGCACTGGCATAGAAGAATCTTCGAATGGAGACCAGTCAATATGTTGGTTTGGAGTTTGATCGTGGTAGCCATAGGCGGTATCATCGAGATTGTCCCAACCTTTCTGGTGCAATCCAATGTGCCTACAATCTCTACTGTTAAGCCCTATACTCCGCTTGAATTGAATGGTAGAGATATCTATATCCGCGAGGGGTGTTACACGTGCCACTCTCAAATGATCAGACCATTCAGATCAGAGGTGATGCGCTATGATCCTGCTGATTTAGAATACTCTAAAGCCGGTGAATTTGTATATGATCATCCATTCCAGTGGGGATCAAAACGAACCGGTCCTGACTTGCATAGAGTAGGTAAGAAATACCCGGATAGCTGGCACTATTACCATATGTTGGATCCGACGAGTATGTCACCGGGTTCTATCATGCCTCCATACCCATGGCTTTTTGAACAGGACTGGGATCAGGAGATCATTCCTCGCAAAATCAGAGCTATGCAAACATTGGGCGTGCCCTATGAAGAAGGCTTTGATAATGAGGCCATAGCTGATGCTCAGGCACAAGCCAAGACCATTGCTGAAGGATTGAAAGCTGATAATATAGAGGTAGCGAGCGAGAAGGAAATTGTGGCGTTGATCGCTTACCTGCAAAGATTAGGAACAGACATTAAAAATATTGAAGGCGTAGCCGAAGTAAACGAATAAAGCCATGCTGAAATTTATCAAACATCATATGGAGACGATCACGGGTATTGAGATATACCCGCTTACCTCCTTCCTAATATTTCTTCTTTTTTTCATCGCCCTTACCATCTATGTGCTTAAGGTCGATAAGAAGACTTTTCAGGAAATTTCGAATATCCCTTTAAATGATAAAGACGCTAGCGATGAGTAGAATAAAACAAATTTTGATATTGGTGCTGGGATTGTTGCCTACAATGACCTTTGCACAGGAGGTACCGGCCACTACAGCCTCATTTATTGAGACCTACTTTGTGGAAATCACCATGACCATCTTAGTAGTGATCTGTATCGTGGTGTTGTTGGCCATGTACTCGATTTTGACAGCTTTGAGGACGCTTGCTAATGCAGAAAAAGTGAAGGAGCTGAAAGCTAAAGGGGTGGAAGTAGCGGAAGTAGAGAAGGTTAGTTTTTGGAGTAATTTCTGGACGAATATCAACGCTGCTGTTCCTATTGAAAGAGAAGCAGAAGTGGCTACAAGTCACGAATATGATGGCATCAGGGAATTGGACAATCGGCTCCCGCCGTGGTGGTTGTATGGGTTTTATGCCACTATCGTCTTTGGTGCTATCTACATGTTCAATTTTTACTTCCTCGATATGCCATCGCAGGATGAGGAGTTCCATGCCGAGATGACCAAGGCAAAAAAAGATGTGGAATTATATCTCGCTTCATTGGATAATCTGATCGATGAGCGAAATGTGACCTTTGCTGATGCAGAAGCAGATATCCTGGCCGGTAAGCAAATTTTCGAAGAGAAGTGTGCGGTGTGCCATGCTGCTGATGGAGGTGGAGGGGTAGGCCCCAATCTCACTGACCGGTACTGGTTGCACGGGGGTGATATGCCGTCCATTTTCTCGACTATCAAATACGGCGTACCATCGAAAGGGATGATTTCCTGGGAAGCCCAGCTATCTCCGAAAAAGATGCAGCAGGTCTCCAGTTACATCTATACACTGGAAGGAACTGTGCCAGCTTCTGCGAAAGAGCCTCAAGGTGAATTTTTTAAGCGAACGGAAGAGGCAACAGAGGATAAAGACGATGCGGGCAATGAGGTTGCCATGAATAACTAGTAGATATTTCCAAAAGCAATAAACAAGAATGTCTGAAGTCTTGATAGAAGAGGAATTGCAGGAAGAGACTTACCGGGACCATCTGTCTACAGTAGATGAAAAAGGTAAGCGAATCTGGCTCTATCCTAAAAAGCCGAAAGGTCAGTTCACAAACTACAGGACAGTAGTCAACTATATTCTGCTGGCTTTTCTCTTTGGGGCCCCATTTATAAAGATAGACGGACATCCACTTCTATTAGTAAATATTTTCGAGCGAAAGTTTATCATCCTGGGCCAGGTATTCTGGCCTCAGGATTTTTTCCTGTTTGTCATTGGGTTTATCACCACCATCGTCTTCGTAATACTCTTTACAGTAGTGTTTGGAAGAATTTTTTGCGGGTGGATATGCCCACAAACCATTTTCATGGAAGGGGTATTTAGAAAGATCGAATACTGGATAGAGGGAGATTACATGGCGCAAAGGAAACTTGATAGGCAACCATGGAATACAGAAAAGGTTACGAAGAAAGTGTTGAAACACTTCCTCTTTCTGGTCATCAGTGCTTTGATTATGCATACTTTCATGGCTTACCTGCTTGGGGTAGAAGATTTATGGGCCATGATCGAAGCTGGGCCTGCCGAAAACACGGCAGGATTTATCGCGATGATTGTATTTACCGGCTTATTCTACGGGGTTTTCAGCAAGATGCGAGAGCAGGTGTGCACCAGTGTTTGTCCATATGGAAGGCTTCAGGGAGTGCTTCTTGATAAGCAAAGTATCGTAGTGGCCTACGACAATGTCCGAGGAGAGGGTAGAGGTAAGCTACGAAAAGGCGAAGATCGTAGTGCTAATGGCCTTGGTGATTGCATCGATTGCTATCAGTGCGTTCAGGTATGTCCTACGGGGATAGATATAAGAAATGGCACCCAGCTAGAGTGTATTAACTGTACAGCGTGCATTGACGCCTGCGACAGTATCATGGACCGGATCAATAAACCAAGGGGTTTGGTGAGGTACGCCTCCGAACAAAATATCGCGGAGAAAAAACCATTTGCATTCACTACCAGGATGAGAGCCTACTCCACGGTGCTTACATTGCTGCTGGGAGTATTGATGGTGCTGTTGGTAGTTCGCACAGACTTTGAAACGACGATTGTTCGTACACCGGGCATGTTGTATCAGGAGAGAGAAAGTGGGGAAATCACTAACCTGTATCAACTCAGTATGGTCAATAAAACCAATGATGATGTAGACGTCAGGCTGGAGTTGATTGAGCCTGCCGGGTCACTGGAAATGATAGGAAGTACCATTAGCATGAAAAGTCAGGGAAAAAGTGAAGGTGCTTTTTTCGTGATTATTCCACCGGAGAACCTGGAGGGAATGAGTCAGAAAATAAAGATTGGCGTTTTCTCAGGCGATGAACAAATTGAAACGGTGAAGACCAAATTCTTAGGTCCCGCCAGATGAAGGAAGAATTAAAAAAGAAGTTATGAATTGGGGAAATAGAATAGTATTGGCTTTTGTGTGTTTCGCTGCCTTCATAGGCTATATGGTAACAAGGGCTTTTCAGGAAGACTTTGATTTGGTAACAGAGGACTATTATGCTCAGGAGATTCAATATGAGAAAAAGATGGTCAAGCTGGCCAATGCTGGAAGATCTGGTCGTGTGATAGAGATATCACAAGATATTCAAAGTGTTGAACTTAAATTTCCTGATGATGTAGCATCTGGAACCATTCATTTTTATCATCCATCACGGGCTCTATTTGACAAGACCTACGATATACAGCTGGAAAATGGATCTCAAACCATTAATAAGACGGATCTCGTAGCAGGAAACTATCGGGTGAATGTCGCTTGGAATGTAGACGGGAAAGAGTTCTTACAAGAATCCAAGATCTTCATCAGGTGATTAGCGCCTTTCTTATAGGGTTATTAGGGAGTCTTCATTGTGTCGGTATGTGCGGACCTGTGATGCTGACTTTTACCGGTTTTCAAAATGGTTCAAGTAGCATATTGCTTTATCACACTGGCCGAATCCTTAGCTACATGCTCTTGGGATTATTATTAGGGACATTCGGTTCATTTTTCTCCTTTCTGAAAATTCAGCAGTTCACAGTGTTATTACTTGGGGTGGGCATCATTTTCTTATATGGGATCCCAAGTGTCAGGAACAGCCTGGAGAAATTTTATTATCAGTCTCGGTTTTATAAGGGTATTAGGTCCATTATCTCTCAAAATCTTTCCAAGAAGCAAAGGTGGTTTTTTAGTGGTGTGGCTAATGGGTTCTTTCCATGCGGGTTGACCTATGTTGCAGCGGCTGGAGCCATTGTTATTTCCAACTTTTGGCTGGGAGGTGTGTACATGTTATTGTTTGGATTGGGCACCATCCCGGCACTCTTTGCGATTCAATTCTCTGGTAGCTTTTTCGTGAATAAGTACAAGGCACTGATACCAAAGTCCATGTATGTGGTCGCTTTGCTTTCTGGCGGCGTAATGGTATACAGAGGGATTGCCATGTGTTTTCCAGATTTTGAGCAACTCATGCAGGAAAAAGCCATTAGCCTTATCAGTGTTTGTGGTTTTTAAGGCTATTTGATTCTGATAAACGCTGAAGGAGTAACAATTTTAGTTTTTCCAATCTCATTCATTTCCAATAGATCCTGATCGCCGGAGACCATGTAATCTGCTTCACCATTCATAGCAAGGTCTAAGAATTTGTCATCCTTTGGGTCACGACACAATTCAACGCTGTGAACAATTTCGATACGCTTAGTGGTGTGTATAAACAATCGAAGAAATGCTTGGCGATCTTCAATCGAGATATATTTATCAAATTTCTTACGAGATAAAACATCTGCCAGTTCATTTAAAACGGCATCTGAAACTAGTATTTGACCTCTATTAAATCCTAAATCAAGGGCTTTAGATGGTAAACTATTAGGTATAAGTAGACGACTGATAATGGTATTCGTGTCGAATACGAGCTTCATATAGCTTTAGTCATTTTCGTCTAACAAGAGTTTTTCTAGCTTTTCTTCTGTTAACCCTTTTTCTTCAGCTCTCACCGCAACTCGATCACAGAATTTCTGAAACTCCTGAATGTTTAATTGCCGCAGACGCTCGTATTCTCTAGGAGAAATTACCACAGCAGCATCGCGATTTTGTCGTCTGATCATCACAGGCTCTACTTGAGCTGTATCTAACATAGCGGCAAGTTTTTGTTTGGCTTCTGTTGCTGAGATGTATTGCATATGTCAAATATTTTCTTGTATATCTAATTTAGATAAAATAGACGAAATGTACAAAATGTTCATTTTGTATATCTCTCTAAGAGATGAATATACCTGACAAAAGTCAGTCGCTCCCTAAGTTTAAATCATATCTGCGGATCAAGGCTCAAAATACTTTTGGCCAAATTAATAAGGTGATCCATGGATATCGATAGACTGAACGTTGCTGTACCGCGTTACACAAGTTACCCTCCAGTTCCCTATTGGCAGGGAACCAAATTCAAAGAAGAAGGCTATAAAAAGACCCTCGCCAATGCATATTGGGAGAGCTGCAAAGAGGTCAGTATTTACATTCACTTACCTTTTTGTGAAAGCCTTTGTACTTATTGTGCTTGCAACACCCGTATCACCAAAAATCATGATGTTGAGGATCCTTATATCCAATACCTGATCAAGGAATGGAAAATGTATTTGGACTTGCTTCCTGGCAAGCCTAAGGTGAAAGAAATACACCTGGGAGGTGGTACGCCGACTTTTTTCTCTGCTGAAAACCTGAATGCGTTGCTTAAAGGAATAATGGAAGGGCTACCGGTGGCAGAAGACCCTCAATTTGCCTTTGAGGGGCATCCCGGAAACACCACTAGCCACCATCTTCAGGTGTTGCGTGATCTGGGCTTCAGAAGAGTGAGTTTTGGAATCCAGGATTTTGATTTAGATGTCCAAAAACTGATCAACAGAATGCAGTCTTATGATCAGGTGAAAGCTGTCACCGACAAGGCTAGAGAGATCGGTTATGATTCTGTGAACTATGATATGGTTTATGGCTTACCTGGCCAGACGGAAGAAAGCATAAGTAAGACATTAGAAAAGATTATTAGCCTAAGGCCCGAGCGCATCGCGTATTATAGCTATGCACATGTTCCAAAAATCAAACCTGCTCAAAAGTCATTTGAGGATTATCTCCCTTCTCCTGAGCTGAAGTTTAAGTTCTCGCAAATGGGCAAGCAAGCATTCCTGGATGCGGGCTACGTAGAAATAGGAATGGATCACTACGTGCTTCCTAGCGATGAGCTGTTGAAAGCCCAGCGATCGGGTGATCTGCATCGCAACTTCATGGGCTATACCACTTTCACTAGCAAGCTTTTGATTGGGTTGGGTGTGAGTGCTATCAGCGACACCTGGTCTGGCTTTGCCCAGAATGAGAAGACCATTCCGCATTATTATAGGAGGATTGATCAAAACGAATTACCCATTCTCAGAGGCCATCTTCATACCACGGAGGATCTTTTTATCAGAAAACACATTCTCAATCTGATGTGCCAGTTTGAAACGACTTGGCATCCGCAGGAATTCTTGCAATACGGCATAAGTTTTAATCACGAGCTGCTACAGGAATTGGAGCAATTGGGATACATCTTTTACAACGAGAGGAACCTCATCGTGCACCCTAAAGGCAAAGAAATCATCAGGATCATCTGTGCCGCGCTGGATAAGCACTTTGAGCAAAATCAAACAAAGACATTTAGTAAGGCTGTCTAAACTTCAGATCAGAAATATGACGACTATTGGGATTATCGGAATGGGTTGGGTTGGTTCGAGTGTAGCGATCTCAATCCTGCATCGGGGGTTATGTCAGAAGCTCCTCATTAATGATGTGAAACGAGAAATAGCGGAAGGAGAAGCCATGGACCTTAATCATGGATCTTCCTTTTTCCCAACGGCAGAGGCGATTCCATGTGAAATAGAAGAAATGAAATCCTGTGATGCCATCGTCATAACTGCAGGCCGAGGTGGCAGGCCTGGTGAAAGTCGCCTCGACTTGTTGCAGGATAACATCCAGATAGCAAGAGATATTTCTGAGCGACTAAAAGGTTTTAATGGTCTTTTGATCATTGTATCTAACCCCGTGGATGTGCTGACTTATTACTACCAAAAGTTCACAGATTTACCGGCACACAGGGTGATTGGTACCGGCACTATGCTGGATACCGCGCGACTTAGGGAGGTAATCGGCAGGAGGGTCAACGTAGATTCTAAGAGTATTCATGCCAATGTTATAGGGGAGCACGGTGACTCGGAGGTAGTACTTTGGTCAAGCGCTACAGTTGGTAGTATCCCGGTGGAGAAATGGCCGGGCTGGCAACCAAAATATATCAAGCAGATAGCCTCGGAGGTAAGAGGGGCAGCAGGTCAGATTATAAAACGAAAAGGGGCAACAAACCATGCCATAGGATTGGTTACGGCGACACTTTTAAAGTGGCTGATGAGGGGTGATAGACGAGTGGTAACCGTGTCCTCAGTTCTGAGTAATCCATATACAGGTAAAGACGTAGCCATATCGCTGCCTACACTACTTGGAAAAGATGGATTGGAGGAGATAATACAGTTGGAAATATCGGTTGAGGAGCAGGTAGCATTGGATATTTCTGCCGAGGTGTTGAAAAAGGCTATCGCCAGTGTGGCAACACCAAATTACGCTTGATAAATATCATATTACGGACTGGCAATGCTCATTTCCAGGGCTTATTCTGGGGACTACTTTCGGGTAATAAATAAAAATTTCAAGCATCATGAAGAAGATATTAGTCCCCGTAGATTTTTCAAAGGTGAGTGAATCAGCAACCCACTTCGCAGTTGACTTGGCGAAGGCAAAAAATGCTTCCGTATTGCTTTTGAATAGTTCCAGAGTCAACTATGTAAGCGAACACCCCTATGAAGCCCTTTCCATGGCCCAACAGGTCGTAAATCAAGTAATTGAATCAGCCGAGCAAAGGATGAGTCATCTGGCTGGTACCTTGGATAAGGCTGTAAAAGTAGAGACTAAAGTATCCTTTCTCGGGATACTAGATGCAGTCAAGGAAGAAACAGAATTTAATGATATTGACCTCATCGTAATGGGTACTACGGGCTGTTCTGGATGGGAGGAAGTGTTGATTGGCTCCAATACCGAGCGCATCGTTAGAAGTGTCAAATGTCCTGTGATTTCCGTGCCCATAGGTGCAGGGACTCGAATCAATAAAATCATGATTCCGCTTGATCTCATGGAGATTAGAAGGTCATTTCTCAATGAAGTGAGCAACCTTCAGCAATTGTTCGACTGTGAGTTGGAGTTTTTATGGGTCAAGACCCCTCATAATATCGAAAATGAAGAGGTGGTCTCCACACAATTGGAGAAGCTCTTCAATGAATATGGTATTGGCAACTACAAGTTGAAGATTGTCAAAAATATTTTCCCTGCAGATGGGATTTTGGAGGAAGCAGAAGCTTCCGGATCAGATATGATTGCCATGGCTACACACGCCAGGAGAGGGATTTCTCATTGGTTGTCCGGTAGTCTTACTGAAGATACAGTCAATCACGTACATGTTCCGGTTTGGACTTTCAAAATCAACAAGGATGAGGATATCATCAAGATCAATGAAGTTGAAAGAGCCAAAGCAGAGGTAAAGGAGCTTGGTAGACACGGTCACTTAATTCTAACAGCATGAAGAGGATCATAGTACCTGTTGACTTTTCGGAAGTCAGCGAATATGCTGCCCAGTTCGCTGTAGCACTGGCTAAGCGGCAAAACGCATCTGTTCTGTTAATTAATAGTGTAAGAGAAAGTCAGTTGGCGCCAGCCATTCTGGAGACAGAGGCCTTAACGAATGAGCTGGCAGCTTATGCGTCAGATCAGATCAAGAGGATGCAAAAGGAAGTACAAGAAGCGGGTGTGGAGGTGAAAACGAAGGTCTCAAGATTGGACCTGATGGAAGCTTTGGAGACAGAGATAGAGCAAGGCGCAGACCTATGTGTCATGGGTACAACAGGGTCCTTCGGCTGGGATGAAGTTTTGATCGGGTCCAATACGGAGAAAGTAGTTCGGAAGCTACAGTGCCCTGTGATAGCGGTACCTCTCTCCATTTATGATGATGAAATAAAGAAAATCTTGGTCCCTGTGGACTTGATGGAACTGAGGTCCTCTTTTCTTATGGAAGTCAAGGCATTGCAGCAATTCTTTGAAGCTGAGCTCTCCTTTCTGTGGGTGAAGACACCCCACAATATTGAAAATGAAGAATTAGTAAAAGAACAGTTTCAAGAGGTTATGGGTGAATTTGACATGACTCATTACACCTTTAATATCCTCCATGATATCCTTCCCTCAGATGGCATTCTTTACCAGCTCTCAACCTCTGCTGCGGACATGGTGGCCATGGCTACTCATGCCAGGCGAGGTATAGCACATTGGTTTGCAGGAAGTCTGACAGAGGACACAGTCAACCATGTGGACGTGCCTGTTTGGACCTACAAGATTGATGCGAAAGAACCGGTCATACGGCTTAAAGAAATAGAAAGGGTCCGGAAGCTGATACAAGCTGCCAGGAAAGCGGAATCATTAAGTTTTTCATTATGAAGAAGATATTAGTCCCGATAGATTTTAGCGACACATCCGGTCACGCGAAGAATTTTGCAAAAGAGTTGAGCGATCTACTTGAGGCCGAGATCATTTTGCTGCATGTGTTGGAGTTTCCATCAGGTGGATTCCCAACAATGGGCGAGGCCGGTGGAGGACAAGGTTCAGAGATTTTCTTTCAGGGTGAATATATCAAAGCTGTCCACCGACAGCTTGAGCAATGGAAGACATCCCTCGAAGACCAGGGAGCTACTGTTACACCAATGGTCAAAATGGGGCAGACCTTCCAAAAAATTGGTGAGGCAATTGCTGAGACCAAAGCGGACATTATTGTAATGGGATCCAAGGGAGCTTCAGGTCTCAGAGAAATTTTTATTGGCTCCAATGCGGCCAGGGTGGTGAGGCATGCTTCCTGTCCTGTCATCATTGTGAAAGGTGAGACCCATATAAAGAATTTTAAGAACCTGGTTTTTGCCACGGACGGTTCTGAGGAACAAGATGCTATTGTCAATCAGGTGAAAGACGTTCAGTCACTTTTGGGACTAAACCTTCATTTGGTGAAGGTGAAAACTCCATACAATTTTCTTGGCGAGGCTGCGGCGATTTATCATCTGGATGATTTTGTCAAAAGGAACCAGTTCGAGGATGTGACCATCGATTCTGTTGAAGCCAACTTCGTAGATGAAGGAGCTGTCCATTTTGCTGAGCAGAATGATGCAGGCATGGTGCTGATAGGTACCCATGGTCGAACCGGGCTAAGTCATCTGGTCGGCGGAAGTATCGCCGAGTCCATCGTGAATGAATCGGAGATTCCGGTGATGGTGATGAGGTTGTAAGTTTAATCTGAGAGATAATTATTTAAAAAAGCCGGAATTATCCGGCTTTCATAGTTTTAGTTGTAGTAGGCCTTTAGTGCTTATGAATTAATAAGAACCTCTTTGTAGGACTTTTGAGTTCTTACCAAATCTTCCAGCGTCTTCGCGGTTCTTGTTAACCAGTTAGCGATGATCGATTTTTCTTCGTAGTTCATGGGTACTCCTTCCGCCACTTCCTTGAAAAACAGAAGGATTTTTTCCTCATGATCAACGCATAGCTCCAGTATTTCTTTGTGATGAAATTGCACAAATAGTGATTCAATGGCGATCGCGATTTTCTCCAATTCCATTTTGATGTTCTGAGCTACAGAAAGTTCAAACTCTGACCTGTCGACTTTCACCACGGACGTAACCTGTTCTAAGGCTTGATCTGACTTGGCATAAAGTCTTTTGTAGATTTCAAGATCTTGTATTTGATCATTGGCCAGTATCTGATGGTAGATAGACTTGGCGATTTTAAGGTTTTCAACCAGCTTAGTGTATTTCGGATGTATTGTTTCAATAGTCATATCTTCAATTTTTACATCTATTGTATCAACAATTAATCCAATAGGCTTTTAAGGGAAATGGTTTGTTTTTCTTCCTGGGATTGTAGAAGAACTTGCCCATTGGCAGCTTCAATTGTGTTGTTGAATCCACAACTCATGCTGGTCCAATGCTACAGCCATTTTTTCCTTCTGAAATATATAATCATGGAAATGGTGATGGTAATCAGCACTCCCCAGAAAATAGGGTAAGCATATGGGTAATCCAGCTCTGGAAAAAATTTGAAGTTCATCCCGTAGATGCCAGCCAGAAATGTCAGTGGAATGAAAATCACAGAGTAGATAGTCAGTAGTTGAATGATTTCATTCAACTTGTTTGACATGCTCGTGTGATAGATATTCAGCAGGTCGGAGAGTAGCTCCCTGTATACCTCTATTGCTTCAATAGCATCTGAAGTATGGTCTTGAAGGTCTTTCAGGAATGCCTCATTTTCTTCTGATAGGAAGTCGGATTTTTCAAATTGAATCAGTAGTTCTTTCACTGGTCTGATCACTTTTCTGAGGTAGTTGATCTCCCTTTTATAATAATTGATCTCTTCCAGTACCTCCTTGCCAGGATTGCTAAGCACTTTCTGATCTAAAAGCTCAATTCTCTCGCCAAACTGCTCAATGGCACTTATATAATGGTCAACGATGGTGTCAATGAGAGCATAAGCCAGGTAATCCATCGATCGACTCCTGATTTTGGTTTTTGGGCGTCTGAGGCGATTTCTAACAGAGTTGAGGATATCTCCATGAACTTCCTGAAATGTGAATAAATAGTGAGGACCTAGTACTACGCTGAATTGCTCAGACATGGTCACGTCCTGTTCGTCATCATAGCGGATCATCCGAAGCACCATATATAAATGATCCCCATACACCTCTCCCTTTGCTCTTTGCGTAGTATCCAGTATATCCTCCAGTAAGAGAGGATCCAGATTTAGTTTGGTTCCTACCTTCTCAATGAGCTTGACATCATGGACGCCATCGATATTGACCCAAGTCTTATGTTCAGGTTGAAGTTTATCAAAAATAGTCTCGATCTCATCAATCTGTTCTTCTTCAAATGAAGTATCAGCGTATTGGATGTAATCGATGCGGGTGTTGTCCATTTTACGCTCTCCGACGAAAATCAGGGAGCCGGGAGCAGAACCTGTCTTAGTTTGGCTTGAATTCATATTGAGAATACTCAGTTAAGGAAAAGATACTCAGTTTGCTAACATTAGCTTACTACAGTGTGCTTGTAGACTTCATAAGATGCTTTGAGCTCTGCCAGGATTTCAATGGTTGTAGCCAGCTCGATCGCCATTATTTGTCTATCATCATCATTTAATCGTACTTCTTCCAGTACTGCCTTCATGATATCAAATATCCGCTCTTCATGCTCGATACAAACCTTTAGCAGCTTCTCATGGTGATAAGTATTGAAAACTTTATTTAGGGCCACAGACATCTTTTTCAGCTCAACCTGTGCTTTTTGGATCAGGTGAGGTTCCATTGCAGATAGCTCAGGTGAAATCTGATTGGATATCCTATTCAGCGCTTCATTTCTCTTATCCAAAAGCTTACAGTAGATGTCAAAATTTTCATTATTACCACTACCGATTATTCTACTATACAATGACTTTGCTATTTGTAGTTCCTGGCCTAATTGGCTGAGTTTATCTGTTTTTAATTGAATCATATGCCCTGATATAGTCAAAGGTCAGGCCAGATATGATGGGTGCCTGAAGCTGTTCTTATGGGGCATAATCTTGATGAATTGTGGAGAAAATTCTACATATGAGGTCGATTCTCAGCAGAATCAGTGGTGATTTTGTGCCTATATAGGCCGGAATGGGGTTGGCGCAGGGTTTGCACTATAACAGCCAAAATTAGAATTATGGATTACGGAACATACGATAAAAACAAATACAGAAATTATAATCAGAGGCCTAAACCTCATATTGTGCGGTTGGTAGTTGGTGCTATGATCAGCTTAGCCATTATTGTGATGCTTGGAGGTTGTGTGACCCAAGGTAAATACCAAGATCTGACAATGGAAAAAGATCAGCTGGAGAATGAGTTGGCAGCTATGAAAGTAGATAAGATCTTGGACGAATATGAGACGGTAGAGGTAGCTTATGAAAAGGATGGAGTGATTTATAAACAAAGTAAAGAGCTGCTGGCCAAAGGAAGAAAAATGGACTCTTTAGAAAACCTGCTTAATGTGCAGAAAGAAATTCTCTCCGGAACTCAAAGTCTCCTAACAAGTCTGACATCTGATGAATGGATGGTGGATGAATTAGAGGGAAGGCTCAAATTGGATTTGAAAACGGACGTCCTTTTCCCAATCAACAGTGCAGAGATCACAAGTGAAGGCGCTACCGTATTGAAGGATTTAACCTCCTACCTGAAATCGATTGATCGCAATGTTAAAATCAGAGTGGTTGGACATACAGATGATCAGCAATTTGTTACAGAGGGCTATGATAACTGGGATCTAAGCGCAAGTCGTGCGCTAGCCGTTGTAAAAGCAATGCGCAGCGAGGGAATTAGCCCATCGAGGTTAGAGGCTCAGGCGAAAGGTTTTTACGACCCTAAAGTTTCCAATGAAACCGAAAGAGGGAGAATGATAAATCGTAGAGTGGAAATTCAGTTGATCCCTGATGCCACATTGAATGAATCGATTGCTAAGCTTTTAACCTCCAAATCATGATAAAGAATATTTTAGTGCCAATAGATGGGTCAGAAGTAAGCTATTATGGTTTAAACTATGCCGTGGATATCGCTTCTTCTTTCCAAGCCAAAATTCATCTGGGTAATTTCATAGCGCCTGCCATGTATCACATTCCGGTACAAGGTCAGGAAGCAATATTCGGAAATGCTTCAGCTTTGCAGGTAGCTATCATGAATGACGAGAGACGTCAGGTAGAAAAGAAATTGCAGCGTGTAATGGATGTGCAGGTGCCAGCTGATTTGCAAGGCAAAGTGCTCACCAAAGCGACATCAGATTTTCGTGAAGTCGATCAGTTTTGCGAAGATGCCAATGTTGATATGGTAATCATGGGTTCAAGCGGCAATCACTCTTTGTGGGAGCTTTTTATGGGTAATAATACTGAAAATGTTATCCGAAGGGCTCCAGTGCCGGTCCTTGCATTGTCCGAACCACATTCATTTCAACTGAAAAATGTCCTTATAAGCACTGACCTCAGCGAAAACATTCCTGAACAGCTCTTAACACTTTATAGAAGTTTTCAAAAAACCGGAGCGAAGGTTCACCTTGTTAATATCTTGGAATCAGATCTTATTGGTATGGAAGAGGTTCAACAAAAGATGAAGGAGTATGTCAGAAAACATCAGCTGCAAGAAGTAAAGATTCACATTCGGTCAGCTTATGATTTTATTTCTGGATTCGAGAAGGCATTATCTGATATTAATCCTGATTTGGTGTTGATGAAAACTTATGATAAAAACGCCTTCTGGTCCTTTTTCGAAGGAAGTCTCGCGGAAAAAGTAATCAGTACTTTTCCGGTGCCTACTTTGGTAGAAAGAGTTTAAACTATAATTACACTTTTTGAATAAGCTACTGAAAATATTTGATCGCAGTAAAGGAGAAGAGGCTTTTACTTCGGACAGACCTAAAGAGGTCAAGCAGATTTTAGATGAACAAATAGAAACAAGTTTAAAGGAATTTAAACGGTCTAATGTTGGTCTGATGCTTTCATCATTTACCGCCGGACTTGAGGTCGGATTCAGCGTGTTGCTGATGGGTACGGTATACACCCTTTTCCATGACTCGATGGAAGCTTCCCAGATGAAAGCGATGCTGGCGTTATGTTACCCAATCGGGTTCATTTTTGTCATCATAGGTCGTTCAGAACTATTCACTGAGCATACGGCACTTGCACTTTTGCCTGTGCTTAATCGGTCGGTAAGAATTTCGGAACTCCTGATTCTTTGGTCCATTGTTTATCTAGGAAATTTATTGGGTGGTTATGTTTTCGGAGCGCTGATTGCCAAAATCGGCCCTGGCATCGGGTTTATAGACCCCAAAGCTTTTGCCCACTTAGCTGAAGAGCTGGTCCACTACGAGTGGGACCTTATTTTGATGAGTGCTACATTGGCCGGCTGGATGATGGGATTATTAGGATGGCTGGTGACTTCCTCGCAAGAAACAGTGAGCCGAATCCTTGTGATCATATTGGTGACGACCATTATTGGTATGGCAGGTCTGCATCATTGTATAGTTGGCTCTATTGAAGTCTTTTCCGGCTTCATTACCAGCGATCACATCTCATGGTCTGATTATTTGCACTTTCAGCTTTGGGCAACTTTGGGTAATCTCCTAGGTGGTACTGTTTTCGTCGCTATCTTGAAATTTAGTAATGTCAGATTTCATTAGATGATAGAGGGCTTACAAAAAGAGTTTCCCCTGTTTGCTGGATTTTCTATTCCCATATTGGTGTGGGTTTTAATGGAATTGACTTTTCGTTGGTCAGCCCTTAGGAAGAGGTCGGCTTTCAATATCTGGAATAAGATCAAGTTTCCGGTTGGTTTTCTTTTACTGTTACTCTCTGTTTATTTCACTGCCAAGCTCAAGTTTGAAGATCACAGCGCTTTATGGGACGATGCTTTCAGGTTACTACTGATCTTCTTCGCCACATGGTTCGTAATTGCCGTTGTACACATAGGAAGAAATCTACTATTCAACTTATATGATATCAATGCGGAGGACAATCTAAAAGCCCGGAAAATATACACGCAGATAAAGGTTTTTGAACGTATTCTCAGCGTGGTGATCATCATAGTGGCGATCGCCCTTGCCTTAATGACTTTTGAATCTGTTCGAAATGTAGGGACGAGTCTCCTGGCTTCGGCGGGCATTGCGGGTGTCATCATTGGTGTGGCTGCTCAAAAGCTAATTGCCAATTTACTAGCCGGTTTTCAGATCGCTATTACTCAGCCCATAAGGCTGGAAGATGTGGTGATCATGGAAAATGAATGGGGATGGATTGAAGAGATTACGCTCACTTATGTGGTTGTGAGGATATGGGATAAGAGGCGGTTAATCGTGCCATCTACCCAAGTCATTGAAAAACCATTTCAGAATTGGACGAGGAGTAGTTCCGATATTTTGGGAACTGTATTCTTACACACAGACTATCGCATGCCTGTGGAGGAGCTTAGAACTGAGTTGACTCAGATCCTTGAAAATACACCGCTTTGGGATGGTAAAGTAAATGTCTTGCAGGTCACCAATCTGACCGACAAAACCATGGAAATTCGTGCCTTGGTAAGCGCCAAAAATTCTCCAACAGCCTGGGACCTCAGAGTGCATGTGAGGGAGAAATTGGTTAACTTCCTTCAGGAGAATTATCCCGAACATTTGCCAAAAAGCAGGATCACGCTCACAGAAACGAAAGACAAATGAATGCCCTCATAGTAGATGACGAAGAAGATATCGGGTTGATGGTTTCCCGGTTCCTGCGAAAAGAGGGATTGCAGGTCTCCTATGCCGACAGAATCAATATGGCCAAAGAGATCATTTCGGATCAGTCCTTTGATTTTTACCTCCTGGATCTTCACCTTCCCGATGGTACAGGTTTTGACCTTATCCCAAAAATCAAAGAAGACTCGAGTGAGAGTAAAGTGATCGTGATAAGTGCTCATGATGGCCCGGATGAGATGAAAAAAGTCCGGGAGCTAGGGGTAGATGCTTTTATAAAAAAACCATTCACCAAAGGACAGGTTATGGAAGTAATGTCCGACCTTGGAAATAACGCATTTTGAAAACCATTCTGATTATTGATGACGAGGCAGATATCTGTCTTCTTTTAGGCAATTTCTTTAAGAAAAAAGGCTATCATACAGCCACTGCCCAGACTGGGGAAGAGGGTATTGCATGGCTTCGTGACAATTCTGCCGACCTTGTACTCTGCGATTTCAAGCTTCCCGATTACTCCGGTTTGGAGATTTTACAAAAAATAAAAATCCTGAGCCCAAAGGCTCAGGTAGTTATCATCACGGGCTACTCCGATGTGAAGATGGCTGTTCAGGTCTTGAAAAAAGGAGCTTTCGATTACGTGACCAAGCCTCTTTTTCCCGATGAAATTTTAAGCACGGTGGAGTCTGCCCTTCAGTCTTCAAATGATATCCAAAGGCCCCGACCCTCTAAGTCAAATAATAAAGCTTCAACTTCTGCGAAGAATAAAAACTTTGTGGTAGGCGAGAGCCCGCAATCCCAATCGGTCCTTAAACATATCTCTTTGATTGCGCCTACTGACATGTCTGTAATTGTATTGGGTGAGACGGGCACTGGTAAGGAGTATGTAGCCCGGGCCATACATGAAAAGAGTGTCAGATCTTCAAAACCATTTGTAGCCATCGATTGTGGAGCTTTACCAGGTGAGTTGGCTGGAAGCGAGCTTTTTGGGCACGTGAAAGGTGCCTTTACAGGAGCCTTACAAGATAAAAAAGGGTGCTTTGAGATGGCAGATGGAGGTACATTGTTTCTGGACGAGATCGGTAATCTTACATATGAAAACCAAGTCAAGTTGTTGAGGGTGATACAGGAGAGACAGGTGCGCCGATTAGGAGCGTCTTCTACTACTCCTGTGGATGTAAGGATTATCGTCGCCACTAACGAAAACCTTAGGGAAGAGGTAGCCAATGGCCAATTCCGTGAAGACCTTTATCATAGGCTTAATGAATTTCAAATTCAGCTAAGTCCCTTGAGAGATCGGCTAAAAGATATCATGGTCTTCGCTGAATACTTCTTAGCGCAATCCAATGACCAGCTAGGCAAAGAAATAAAAGGATTTGATGACGAGGTAAAAGAAGTTTTATCTGGCTACTACTGGCATGGCAACCTTAGAGAACTAAAAAATGTCGTCAAAAGGGCCGTCTTGTTGTCTGAGGGCCAGCTTGTTTCCAAACAATCGTTACCACCTGAAATTGTGAGCCCTATTATAGCAAGTGAGGAAGCGATAGAGATTTCATTTAATGGTACACCCAAAAGCCTTAAGGAAGTAGCAGAAGAAGCAGAGAAGCAAGCTATCATCAACGCTTTGGAAAGGACTGACAACAATAAATCTAAAACTGCCGAGCTTCTACAGGTAGATCGCAAGACACTCTACAACAAAATCAATAACTACGGGATTGATCTTTAATGCTCTGCCGGATCGAAGTTGAGATCCATGACATGTTTATATCCCAACTCAAAAAGCTCATCAGCCTTTTTTACATCGAAAAGCTCATATCCTCTTACTCCCTGAGGCTCCAGAAATAGCATACATTTTTCTTTCCTTGAGTGTGTCTGGGCACTTACTGACATTTGGAAAACCCTTCCGGCAATCTTGACCATACTATCAAGCTCATCTGACTTTTCTATAGGACTGATATTTACGGCGATGATATTTTCGACTCTATCAGTTAGAGGGGCAATGGGTAGATTGTCCAATACTCCTCCATCGACGTATTTGGCACCATCTATGGTTACAGGGTTGAAAATGAATGGGATACTTGAAGAGGCTGTAACGATTTGTGCCAGATTGCCTTGTTGGAAATAATGAACTCGCCCCGTATTCAGATTAGAGGCAGTGGCATAAAATGGGATAGGTAGATCTTCCATTTTTTCATATTCGATCTCCTTCTCCAATGTGGCTTGAAGTCCATCAAGTTTGAATAGACCTTCCTTTGGCCAGTTGATTCTTGAGTAACCGAATAGGTTTTTTTCTTTCAGAAGGTCAAGGATGTTTTCCGGATCTTTTCCTGCTGCCAGGAAGGCGCCGACGATAGCACCAGCACTGGTTCCTGAGATAATTGAAGGATCGAGCCCTCTCTCTTTTAATGCTTTTACGATGCCTAGATGTATAAAGCCGCGGGCCCCTCCGCCACCAAGCGCCAATCCAATGGTATGAGGCTTTTTGTCCTCTTTTTTTCTACTGAATACCCCGGCTATTTTTTTAAACATGATTCGATTTGTAGAACGATAATCACAAACAAAAATAGGTCTATGAATGTAGTATGCCCATGGCTACTTTAAGTGACGCGTTTCTGAGGAGTGTTCTTGATAATTTATCAGAAGGAGTAATGTGCCTACAGCCTACATCAGATGATAGTCTTGATGCCAGATGTCTTTTTGTAAATCAGAGTATTTGCGATTGGTCTAAAACGGAAGAGTCTGAGTTGATGGGCATGGCCATTGGGGATATTTTAGAAATTGAGGATGAGGGCAGCTTTAGGAGTCATTTGCAGGAAGTAATTAAAGGAAGACGGTTTTTGGCGCTTGAAGAGCTGGTCAGCTTTCGTAAACGAACCGAAGATCAGTGGTTTCGCATTTCACTTTCTTTCTTCGGCGGCTATCTGCTGATGCAACTGCAGGAAATAGCAGAACTCAAAGAAGCGGAGGTGGAAGCTGAGTGGCAGGAACTAAAATATAGACGACTCTTTGAGGAATCGATGGATCCTATTTTCGTCACGGATGAAAATTTCAAGCTCCTCAACAGTAATCAAGCCTTCAGGTCCCTTTTTGAGTATCCAAAGGAAAAGGTTCTCCAATTGGACTTAGCCACTATTTTTCATATAGATCAGGACTTTATTCGATTACAGGATCTATTATATGGAGGGAAAGTTTCAGATTTTGAAGTGAACCTGATCACCGCCCAAGGGCAAAAGCGCATCTGCGTGCTCAATGTGGCCCCTCTTGTGGAGGAATCTGAGTCGAAGAAGATATATCTCGGCATTATTAGGGATGTCACGAAAAGAAGACAATCCCAGGCGCAATTGTTGAGGGCAGAGAAGCTAATGCTTACTGGGAAGATTGCCAGGACCATAGCCCATGAGGTGCGTAACCCCCTGACTAACCTGAACCTGGCTCTGGAGCAATTGAAGGAGGAAGTTGGTGATCACGTGGAGGATGCGGAATTGTATTTCAATATCATCGGCCGCAACGCTGAAAGAATCAGCACACTTATTAC
This sequence comes from uncultured Roseivirgaceae bacterium, assembly GCA_964653795.1. GTDB lineage: Bacteria > Bacteroidota > Bacteroidia > Cytophagales > Cyclobacteriaceae > JAWPMT01. The sequence continues at coordinate 26,667 of CAZZHO010000031.1, forward strand.
AGACCTACTGAACTCCTCCAAGCCGAAGGAATTGAATAAAGTAATGATACCCTTTGAGGAAGTCATACAATCTGCCGTTTCTCTGGTCAGAGACCGTTTGGAACTCAAGAATATGACCTTGGAAGAGCGCTATGAAAATGCCCTTCCGGATTTAGCGCTGGATAAAGAACAGCTTCCTACGGCCTTATTGAATTTGATGGTAAATGCTGTAGAAGCCATGCGAGAAGGAGAGGGAAAGTTGGAGATTACGCTAGAAAGATCGGACAATACACAAATTCTCAAGTTGGCTGATAATGGTAAAGGCATCGCTCCCGAACATCAAAAGCTACTTTTCGAACCCTTTTTTACAGGAAAAAAAACAGGCACCGGCTTGGGTCTGACGGCAGTACAGAACATCATCAATAGCCACGGTGGACACATAGATGTTGAAAGCACCTTGGGCGAAGGCACCACTTTTATCGTTTCCATTCCCGAAAGTGTAGATTAAGTTCTACACTCAGGATTCAATTTCTACATATTTCTATCTGCAGTTAGCTATTTCAAAGCTCTGGAGGCTATTTGAGCATCATGGTATGCTTTTGGCCTTACAGATGACAGAATTTAGAAATAACAATATGAATACTAATACATTAGAAATATCAACCAATGGTGTAAAGCAGCGAAAACCTTTTTCTCGTTTGGGATACACCAAATTGGAAACTGCAGAGCTTGTGGAGACGCTCAACAAGCTCCTGGCAAACTACAGTGTACACTATCAGAAACTCAGAAACTTTCATTGGAATGTGAAAGGAGCAGATTTCTTCGATATCCATGAGCAATTTGAAAATCAATACAACACGGCCAAAATAGCAATTGATGATATCGCGGAAAGAATAAGAGTCTTTGGGCAAACTCCCCTGAGCACTATGAAAGAATACCTGGAAAATTCAGACTTGAAAGAGTCAGGTACTGATATGACCGGCATGGAAATGGTGCAGGAGATATTGAGAGACTATGAGCTCCTTTTGGAAAGCATGTTTGATGTCGTGGAGAAATCCATTGACAATGGTGATAGTGGTACAGAGGACGTGATCAAAGGCTTCATCAAGCAAATGGAGAAGAATCATTGGATGTTTACAGCCTTCTCACAGAAATAAATGAACCTCATTTTAAAATCAATTTTCAATCAAATCATAATACAAATCATGAATACAGTAATAAAAGCCATACTAACCTTTATATCAGGAGCTACCATTGGACTATTGACAGGTATCCTCACTGCACCAAGAAGCGGAAAAGCAACTCGGGTAAAAGTCATCACGGACATCAAAGATCAAAAAGATCAATTGGAGGAGGCTGCAACCAGGAAGTTAGAAGAAGCGAAGACGATTCTCAATGAATCAATCGAAAAGCAGAAGAAAGCTTCTATGAATAATATTGATAAGGTAGCTGAGGCAATAAAAGTCTCCTAAAGAAAACCAATTAAATTTCATGTCGTGAGCGGAGGCTCACGACTTTTTTTTGACCTAATCAATCCCTAGTGAAATTCGATATAACCAAAGCCGTAAATATTCTTATCAATAAAATCACCTTATGGCTGGAGCAGCTTACCTCCATGCTGCCGAATATGGTGGTGGCGGTATTGGTACTTTTTCTTTTCTTTTTTCTAGCCAGGATAGCCAAAAGCATAAGTCGAAAAGTGCTCCAGAAAGTTTCTGATAAGGAGGCTATCAACAACCTTTTTGCAACCATCATCTATCTCCTGGTATTGGGGCTAGGACTGATCATGGCTTTGAATGTGCTGAAGCTGCAGCAAACAGTGTCCTCTATCTTGGCTGGAGCTGGAATCATTGGTTTGGCGGTGGGTTTTGCCTTTCAGGATATTACCGCCAATTTCATATCGGGTATTTTATTGGCCTTTCGAAAACCCATACAAGTAGGTGATATTGTGAGGGTTCAGGACTTCATCGGAAAGGTGGAAAAGATTGACCTAAGGGTTACCGTCATTCGTACCTTTCAGGGATTACATGTTATTATTCCCAATAAAGATGTACTTCAACAGCCACTTACCAATTTCACTAAAACTTCCGATAGAAGAATCGATCTTGAGGTAGGGGTGTCCTATGCGGAAGACCTGGACTTTGTGGAAAAGGTAGCTATAGAAGCTGTTGCGAAATTGCCCTATATCTTGCCTGGAAAAGAAGTGAAACTATTCTACAATGAATTTGGAGATAGTAGCATCAACTTCACCATTATGGTCTGGATAGAATACCCCGACGAACCAGGTTACCTACAAGCCAAGAGTGATGTAATCAAAGCCATCAAAAGTGCCTTCGACGAAAACAATATCACCATTCCATTCCCCATACGGACGCTGGATTTTGGGATCAAAGGCGGAGAGAAATTAAATCAACAACTTAACAAATAAGACTATGCGCATCCGCAGCATTAAATGCTTGCCCATTCTACTCATCTTGCTTTGGTGCCTGTCTTCTTGTTATGAAAAAGACCCGAATGAAAACACCTACAGCGAGAAGGTCTTAGAGACTCAGGAGATCAAGGGTGTTTTGCCTACTGAATTGGCTGTGGTGGACTCTGTGTATGTGCCGATATACTCGGACATTTACAGTCGCTCTAAGGATACATGTTTCCTATTGACAGCTACTTTGAGTATCAGGAATACAAGCTTTACCGATACGCTGATCATCAAAACCATCGACTACTATGACACGCAAGGAGATCTGGTCAATGAATATTTGAATGAACCGATTTTCTTGGCTCCTATGGCTTCAATCGACTATGTTATTGATGAGGAAGATGAATCAGGAGGCAGCGGTGCTAATTTTATTGTGGTATGGGCCAGTGAAGCCCAGCAAGTCAAGCCAGTGATTCAAGCTGTGATGATCGCGACTAATGGTCAGCAGGGGGTGGCTTTTACTACTGAAGGAGTTTCTATTTCGAAGTAAATACTCGAACTTCCAAAACAATTTTAATTGCTGAATCGATTAAGAATTTTCTGGCGGTGGTCATAGAAAGAGGGTAGCTTTCAACTGCTCAACCAATTCAGAGCTGCCTCTTCGCTTTCGAAAAGTTTCATATTTCTTACTCTGGTAATGGTCATGGTTACGCTCATGATTACCTTGGTCAGACTATTGTCCACACCTACCACGCCTATTTTTACTTGTACATTGTTTTGATTAAACCATTTGCCTCCTTCTCTCATTTTTTTCACAAAATTGGGGCTCCTCGGAGTACTTCGAAAGTTGGACAGAACACTTACTGAAGGACCAGCTTTTTTAGCTTTTTCAAAAGCGATTTCTACCAACTCTATCATTTCATTCTCCCCGGACTTGCTGAAATCGCAATACAATACATCTGAGCCTTGGTGATCGATAAAGTACAATCGCTCATTTATTTTCTTGTTAATGCTATACATCTCTTAGGTTTCTGAAATTTAGACTTCTACAGCGATCTAAGCAATGATATACAGGTTAGTAAGTCTTTTCCCTTTTTCCTGAGACGAATAGTCTATTTTTACCAGGCATACCTTACTGTCAAGATTTAGATCTTGTACCCCCTTAATGAAGAAGCGAATTCCTTAAAGCTGGTGCTTATCTGAAGCAAAGTATGCATAAGCATTGGCTTTTAATCAATAAATACGCTTAAGTGATTCCTTACCAATTCTCCAGGGAAAGAAAAGACTTTCTCAATGTACTTCGTCAAAGAGTGAACGATTACTTCACTGAAGAGAAGATCAGTAGAAATGCGAATGTCTTCATGGTGCTGAAGACGATCATGGCCATAACATTGTTCGTTGGTCCTTTCGTACTTATCCTCGCACTGGGAAAAGAATTGCACTGGTTTATCCTGTACGCTTTGTGGTTTGTTATGGCTTGTGGCAAAGCCTTCATCGGTACGTCGGTCATGCACGATTCCCTTCATGGATCCTATTCAAGTAATCAGCAGGTCAATAAAGTCATAGGTTGGTGTACCTATCTCATAGGCGTCAATCCTAAAATGTGGCAGATTCAGCATAATGTGATCCACCATACTTTCACCAATATCCACGACGTAGACGAAGATCTGGATGCACATTATGTGTTGCGATTCACGCCTAATCAGGATCGCAGATGGTTCCACAGGTACCAACACATTTACGTATGGCTATTTTACTGTTTGCCCGTCATTCTGTGGTCGTCTATCAAGGATTTTAAGAAACTTAAGCTGTACAAGAAGAAAGGGTTCATCAAATCCGGAGGCGAATTCAACAAATACCTGGTGATTATCACAGTTCAAAAGCTTGTTTACTTCTCGGTGTTCGTTGGTGTACCTTATTACTACTTGGGTTGGTCTTTAGGTGTAATTATTCCTATGTTCCTTTTTATGGAGGCTGTGACTGGGCTTTTTTTGAGCTTTATATTTCAAACCGCTCATGTAATGCCTGATAATAAATTCCTGAACCAGGAAGATCACCTGATCAAAGAAAATTGGGCTGAGCACCAACTTTTAACTACTACCAACTACGGACGAAAGAACAAGGTATTGTGCTGGTTTTCTGGAGGACTGAACTTCCAAATTGAGCATCACCTATTCCCAAATATCTGCCATATCCACTATCCGAAAATAGCCAAGATAGTAAAAGCCACAGCCAAGGAATATGACCTTCCGTACTTTGAATTCAGGACCTTCCGCCAAGCAGTTGGGGCTCACTATGGTCAACTGAAAGCATTGGGAAGAGCTGATTTCAGGTAAGGGTTTAAGTGAGCTTCCCAGATCATTATTAGTGATTCCTTGAAATAGGTCTTACAAGGAAATCAACCACCCAAAATTTCGACAGGATGAATATGTTAAGAGTCCACCTCAGCTGAAGATTCTTCCGGCAATCGAGGCTCGCTGGTGACCTTGAGAATGAAGTCCTTGTCCATTTGAAATTCATAGGTGTACTCCTCTGTAAGTTCTCGGGCTTTATTTGAATTTTGTAAAACGTATAAAAGGTCCTGTGCTAGCAAGTTCTTTTTAATATCATTCGCAAGTTTGCTCTTAAACACTTTGAGTGAAAAACTGTAGCCAGTTGTTTTCTTCAGGTTAAGGTCCTGAAATTCATGACCAGATAAGTTGTAGGTTTCTTCTCCTTCCTTAGCTGCAATCATCATTTTTAGTAGCACCGGCCGATATTTTGCCCATACAAAAACATACTTTCCTTGATTCTCTGAAATGATCATTGTTATTTATTAT
>CAZZHO010000032.1:0-31779 GCA_964653795.1 uncultured Roseivirgaceae bacterium
AATATTACATTTTGAAGATGGCGCAAATCCGATAATCATATGAATCGAGAACAGGTCACCATCAAGTACAGAGCCAAAGTGCTCGGCGTATCGATCAGTACGGTTTCAAGGGCTTTGGCGAATAATCCATTGGTCAAATTGAGTACGCGTCGAGAGGTTCAGAGGCTGGCAAAAGAACAGAACTATCAACCAAACTTTACGGCTCTCAGTTTAAAGAGTAGTAAGACCAAGACGCTTGGAATCATAATTCCTGATATTGTTCATGAGTTCTTCGGATTGGTTATAAGGGGTATAGAAGACTTTGCTTACAACAAAGGTTACAACGTAATCATCTGTTCGACACACGAGATGTACCAGAGGGAGGTTATGGTGACAAAAGCTCTCCTAAATGGTAGGGTGGATGGCATTATGGCTTGCATATCCAAAGAATCTCAGAACTATGACCACTTCAAGGAGATTGTGTCAAGAAATATCCCCTTGGTGTTTTTCGATTGCATTTGTGAAGAAATAGATAGTCACAGAGTCATTATAGATGACTTTCATGCCGGAGGTGAAGTGGCCAAACATCTTATTAAGACTGGAAGCAAAAAGCCAGCATTCCTCGGTGGCCCGAAAAATCTGTCAATCATCAAAGACAGATTGGCAGGATTCAAAAGCACTTTTGAATCTGCTGGCATTGTGATCCCAGACTCCAACGTAATTCATTGTGACAGTGGAAATTTTGAAGACGGACGTGAAGCAGCGCGGAATTTCAAATTGGATGAACTAGACTCCTTATTTGCCACGACTGACATGTTGGCGATTGGGGCTATCAAAACATTTAAGGAAAGCGGCGTGAGAATACCTGATGACGTATCTGTAATAGGGTTTAGCAATTGGTCCGTCTCAGAAATATACGAGCCTGCATTAACTACCGTAAATCAGCCAGGCTATGAAATGGGATTCAAATCCGCTGAACTACTTATTCAACAAATAGAAGGCGATGAGGTGAAACCATTCGAAACACATATCCTGCCTACATCCCTTGAAGCTAGAGAAAGCACTGGCTCTAGCGATAGCTGAGCCTTTTGAAATCTAAGCTAGCATCATCCCCTCTTACATGGAAGTGATGAAGACTAGGTAATTCAATTCTTCTTTGAGCATCGCCCTTTGCCACCAACACCAATTTTCCATCAGTTATGATCTGCTCATAATTATAAACTTTGTAGCCTTCTTCAGATAATTCCATTTCAAAGAAAACGCCATTCTCGTATCCGAAGAATCCAGACCTTACAGGCTTTGCACCTAGTTTATCTTCAAACTTTATCTTATTTTCAAATAGGGGCTCATACCGACGTTTTATGCTCCCAGCAACGAATTCACCTCGCAGTAGCCTAAAAACCTTCTCTATATCTTCCCCTGTTCCATTAGGAGTAATTAAGGAATTAGCCTCTATCGCTTCTTTCAAATGGAACTTTAGAGAATCACTAAAATATGAAGCTGTATCCAGGATAGATTGAGGTACAGATATTTGAAGAAAATTCTCGGGGGTGGCATTTCTGCCATCTAAAGCCTTTCCAATTTTCCTTTGCCCATCGATCACATGGACAATCAATACCTCTCCACGAACTATACGACCTTGATTTGATCGTACTTTCTGTAGTTCGAAAGAGTTGGGGTCCAGGTGAATCCAATTGACTCGCCTATCTATTCGGCTCTTTCCAGAAAACTTGTTTGGATTTTCAGCTGAAGTATTTTGAAAATGGGCTATGCCCTGGTCATTATATTCAAATGTATTGACCCACCACTTACCTTGATCTGCATTGAAATATGCATAATCCAGGTTCTCAGATAACCAATCAAGTGAATTTTTCCCTTGGGCCTGTGAGTCCAGGTGAATGAACGCCATGAAGCCAGGCATGAGCAGAATACATGTTATCAATCGATTCATTGGTTCCAGGTTTCTACAATGATAAACGAGAGGGGATAAAATCCATCGGAGGATCGCCGATGCCAGTCAAAAAGAGTCTGATTTCTTAGGAAATAAAAAAAGCGACCAAGATTTGATCGCTTTTTGGTGTTGTGGGCGCTGAGGGATTCGAACCCCCGACCCCCTCGGTGTAAACGAGGTGCTCTGAACCAACTGAGCTAAGCGCCCGATTTGAGCATGCTCAAAAACGGATTGCAAAAGTAGCTTAGTTTACGACCAATACAAGAACTATTAAAAAAATATTGTCAACTAATAGCTACCGAAAAGTACTGATTGAAAGGGTGCAATACTTTAAAGTCCCTAATAGTATTATCAATGAAAGATCTCGCAGAAACCATTTTATCTGATACGTCTTTCGAAACGATAAAACTTTTGAACCTTAACAACTCGATATTAGGGTGATCTTTAGGGTATCCCTTGGGAGCGGTTTTCAATTGCTCCCCAGTCATGACTCCAAAGGTTTTCTTAAACTCAGGTGAGTCTACAATATTCTTCAGTTCCTCAGGGTTATAGTCTATTTCCTGTCTGATCTTTTTCAGGTTGTCAGCCTCCGGCATATATACACCCCCGGCAACAAAGCTATTACCAGGCTGAATATGGATGTAGTAGGTTGGATTACCTGTTTTTCTACCTCCCTCCATCATCGCTGCACCAAAATTGGTCTTATAGGGGCTCTTGTCTTTGCTAAATCTTATGTCTCGATTTAAACGGAAAATGCAGTCTTTGGGCTGAAGACCTTGTACACCTTCATCAAACTGACAGATCCCTTCTAAGAGCTGAACAATTACTTGCTTGAACTCATTTTTCGCTGCTTCATAGCGTTTCTTATTCTCCTGCATCCAATCACGATTATTGTTTTCGCTCAAGTCCTCTAAGAATGACAATATTTTTTCCATATCAATTGATTATTTCAACCAGTTCCTCCAGTCTCATTTTCCGAGACCCTTTTAGTAGAAGTTGAAATCCTTTCCAACTCCTTTGAGAAACGTATTCTTTTAAAGAACGAACATCTTCAAAATATTTGGACTCAGGTAATCGGATTTTTGTGTGTTTTGTGTGATCACCTACCAATAAGACTTCTGTCAGGTCCATTTCAGAAATCCATTCTCCCAGCTTTAAATGAGCATCTTCAGGGTCTTCCAATTCCAACATATCTCCAAGTATGACAGCCTTTGCACCAGAGAGTTTATTGAAACTTTGAAGTGCCGCTTTCATAGAATCTGGATTGGCATTATACGCGTCCAAAATGATTGAAATATTGCCTTGCTTTTCAATCACTTGCGACCTCCAGTTATCTGGCTCATATGAGGAAATCGCGTCAATTATTTCATTTTTGGGAACAGCAAAATGTTGTCCAACCGCAAATGCCGCGGCTATATTGGGATAGTTGTAATCACCTGTCAGATGAGTATCGATCACCTTCTCTTCAAACCTTAATTGGACAAATTTTTCTGATGGCTCAAGGGACAATGCAGGGCTTGGATAAGTAGAAAAGTCGGAAAACCGCTTACCCATGTTTTTCAATCGTTCATCTTCAATATTCAGAAAGATGAATCCATTGCTTTTATTCAAAAAATCAAATAGTTCAGTCTTTCCTCTAAGTACCCCCTCAATACCCCCGAAAGTTTCCGTATGAGCATGTCCAATATTTGTAATCAAGCCATGCGTCGGCCTCGCATAAGAACATAACTCTGCGATATCACCAACAGCACTTGCCCCCATTTCAATCACGGCAATCTCTACCTGTGGATTGATCTTCAACAAGGTTAAAGGCACACCAATATGGTTATTGAGATTGCCAGAAGTGGATAATACAGAGTATTTCCTGGAGAGTACTCGGGCCACCAACTCCTTAGTGGTTGTTTTACCATTAGAGCCAGTTAGCGCAAGCACCACCCCTCTAAACCTCTCCCTATGGAAGATGGCTAGTTCCTGAAGGGCTTTCAAAGCATTGGGAACTAGTAACGTGTTCTCGGTATGGCTATATTCTTCGTCATCAACAACCGCCAACAAAGCTCCTTTTCGTAGCGCTTCTTCGGCAAAAACATTCCCATTAAAATTGGGGCCGCTTAAAGCGAAAAAAAGGTCTCCTTCACGAATTGTCCGTGTATCTGTGGAGACCCCCTCTGCCAATAGAAACCTCGAATAAAGAAACTCAACCTGATTTTCCATTGGCGCAAATTAGTTTGGTTAGCGTTTCAAACAAAGCACCTACCTGCCATGCTTGGAAGAACTCAATCCTAATGCCTTAGCAGTCTCAACCAACTCCAAAAACTCCATCTTGTAGATATCTTTTTCACCAATAGAAGATTGAGCAAGACCCAGGACCTTGTCGTAGGTAAGAGGCCCAGCGTATTTGGAGTCACTCAATAGCAATCCAAACCCGGCAACAGCACTGGCCCATTTAAAATTGTCGGACATTTTTCCTGTTTTCTTTTTTATCACCTTTTCAATTAGCTGACTTCTTGAAGCCGTTGGTTCTTTATATCGTAGCTTAAGAGTTACCCAATCATCACTTCCATTCAACTGTACATTTTGATACTTCAAGGGGTCTACATTTTCAATGTATGAACTGTTTACTCCTTTTGGAACGATCTCATAAATAGCAGTCACCACATGACCCGACCCCATCTCTCCAGCGTCTTTTTTATCATCATTGAAATCTTCAGCATTCAATCTCCTATTTTCATATCCAATTAGGCGATAGGCCGAGACTCTAGATGGGTTAAACTCCAGCTGAAATTTGACATCTTTGGCTATGGTGTGCATAGTCCCTCCAAACTCATTGACAAGCACTTTCTTCGCTTCCAATAGCTGGTCAATGTAGGCATAATTACCGTTGCCTTTATCGGCTATAAGCTCCATTTTGTCATCTTTATAATTACCCATTCCGAAGCCTAAAACTGTCATATATATACCCTGATCCCGCTTACTTTCAATCAATCTCATCATCTCGGCATTGCTAGACGCTCCAACGTTGAAATCTCCATCAGTTGCTAAAATAACACGATTGTTTCCACCTTGCAGAAAGTGCTTCCCAGCTATCTCATAGGCCAAATTCAGACCTGCGCCACCGGCCGTAGAACCTCCCGCTTCCAAGTTATCAAGTGCATTGAAAATCTTGGTTTTGTTCGAGGTTGGCTCCAAAACCAAGCCTGCTGCGCCAGCATAAACCACTATTGAGACCTTATCTTCATCCCTTAGCTCGCTTGCCAACATTTTTAAAGAAGACTTTAAAAGAGGCAGCTTATTTGCATCCTGCATCGACCCTGAAACGTCTATTAAAAAGGTCAAATGAGAAGGTGGGAGTTTCTCCAAATTCAGCCTTTTGCCCTGCAGAGCGACTTTTAGAAGCAGGTGACCTGCATTCCATGGAGACTTTGATAGCTCTGAATGCACCGCAAAAGGGGCATCATCCTTCGGCCCTTCGTAATCATAGTTGAAGTAATTGATAAACTCCTCTATCCTTACAGCGTCTTTTGGTGGTAGTTGACCAGTCTTTAGAAATCGTCTTACATTACTATAAGAGGCAACATCCACATCAAGGGAAAAAGTAGAAAGTGGAGCATTTTCAGGCCTTCTGAATCCTGTCTCATTCAAGGGTGCATAACCTTCGGTATTATGATTTACACTTCGTAAATCTCCAGCCCCACTTCTAGAACGGTAGAATTTCGCTTGCTTGCTATAAACAGCTGGACTCGCCATATAGTCCTCTTCTTCCACCACTTCCAAAAGTGCATCCGGTTTTTCGATGGGATGTTTCGGCATCAGTTGCACTTTCAAGCTTTTATTCCTGCCAACTACCATAGTCACGTCAGCAAAATGTGTTTTACTAAAGTGTAATTCCGAATTTTGATCGATAACTCTTATGGCAAAAATCCCATTGGCGTCTGTCAAAGTCTTGTCCAAATAGCCAACAAGTTGCACTTGAACCTTTTCAATCGGATTACCCTCAATGTCTATTACCGTACCGGTAATGATTCTTTCAGCAGTTGCCATAAAGGCGAAAGCTGTGAGGAGAATGGAAAATAGGTATTTCATATTGTTAAAATTTGATTTCAATTGTTATTGGGAACTCTTCAAATTCCTTGTCACAGTTGAGATGCAATACCCAGCGTGATTCCATAAACATTTTCAACTTTTCTTTTAAAATCTTTTCTTTTGGACTGTGATCAGGGTTTTTAGGTCGAAAAAAGAGGTAAAGAGTGATATTGAATTGATCACTGCTTTTAAAAAGGAAGGTGACCATAAAGCCCTCAATAGTCTATTTGAGCGATATCTAAGCCTGGTTTATGGACTTTGCTTGAAGTACCTTCAGAACCCTCAAGACAGCCAAGATGCCGTAATGGAGATATTCGAAACAATAGCCGCCAAACTGGAGAATACCAACATTGATCACTTCAAATCCTGGCTATATGTGGTAAGTAAGAACCATTGCCTAATGTCAATAAGGAAAAGGTCCAAGCAAGAATTTTTTCTCAATAGCGATGTGGAAATTATGGAGGAGCCGCATCTCAATGAAGAAATAGATTGGAAACTGGAAAAAATCGAAACTTGCCTCGAACGACTTGACACTGTCCAAAGGAAATGTATTGCACTTTTCTACCTTGAGCAGAACAGTTACAAGGATACTTCAAGGTTAACCGGACATGACTTGAAGACAGTGAAAAGTGCCATCCAGAACGGGAAAAGAAATATCAAAATTTGCATAGAAAAATTGAGCAACAGCATTGAGTGATCATTCTTCATATCGCCCAAGTCCCGAAGACATACATCGATATTATAACGGTGAAATGTCGAAAAAAGAGGAACATGAGCTTGAAAAAGCAGCTCTTAGCGATCCATTTTTGATGGAAGCATTAGAGGGGTTCGAGGGTGTAGACCCGAAATCAATTGGAACTGATCTAAGCCAACTCACGAAACAGCTCAAAAAAGCCAACAAACATTCAGCATGGATCTACAGAGCAGCTGCCACTATTCTGGTAGTATCATCAGTGACATTGGTCTTTTATCTTCTTAATGATAGCAGTCAAGATGCTTCGTTAGCCGATAAAATTGAAAAGCCTCAAGAAATCGAGGAACAGGCTCCAATTCAAGAGGTTGAAGATGAAGAAACTAGTTTCACTGAAAAGGCAGAGATTGAAATGGATGCGAAGCCTGCACTCATCCAAGAAAAGAATGACTTGAATAAAGTGCCCACCTTGGAATCATCTGAAAATGAAGAAATTGAAGGATCACAGGATAATATCCTTACTGAACCAATTATTACTGAGGAAGAAACCCTGGCTGATCTGGATGTCATGACAAATGAAGATGAAGAACCTGAGACTTCTGTAGTCTCGAGGTTCGCCGATGAAGACTATGAGACAGTAGTATTAGATGAAATCTCATTGCAAGAAGCTGAAAAAGAGCTGGAAATGTCAGATGAAAGTATTTTCCAGGCACGAAGCGCCGCCGCCCCCCGAGCCAAACGGAGCCTCAGCAATAGTGCTATCATCTTAGTATCGGGCTCAGTTTATGATCTGAATGACAATGCAATTGATAGTGTGCAGATCTCTTTCAAGAAAGAGGACATCTTTCAGGAAACAACAAATAAGTCAGATGGGTCTTTTGAGATAGAATTAGCTCCAAATGATTTTCCTAAAGAGATATTTTTTAATAGGTCGGGCTATTCAGACACTTCCATCTTGGTATCGGAAAACAGCTATTTGAAAATCATTCTAAGGCAAGAAGACTAAGCTTTTTGTCCGATGGTCATTCGATCTTTACCAAAGCCATCTTTGAGCAGTTGCACATTTTTCAAGCCTTTTTGTTTCATCATCTCCAACATCTCTTGACCAAAGCTTTCGTTGATCTCGAAAAGGAGGAATCCTCCAGACTTTAAATGCTTTTGCCCTTGATCAACAATTCGCGTGTAGAAAATCAATGGGTGCTCATCTGGCACAAACAGGGCTAATTCCGGCTCATGATCGAGTACGTTGGTGTGCATCAGGTCTTTTTCCTTCTCTTGTATATAAGGGGGATTACTTACTATAAAATCCCAGGTTTGATCTGGCCATTTTTCGAATACATCTTGTTGGGAGAAAACAACATCAGCTTGAAGTTCTCGAGCATTCAATTTGGCGACTTCTAAAGCCTGGGAGCTTTCATCCCAGGCATGAACCGCCAATGACGGCAACTGCTTCTTTAGGGCAATAGCTATACAGCCTGATCCAGTCCCAATATCCAGCAATTGTGCGCTATCGAGAACATTTTTTGAAGCTGTAAGCACCAACTCTTCTGTCTCCGGTCTTGGTATCAACACATCAGGTGTCACCTTGAATTTATGTTCCATGAAGTAAGCATATCCCAGAATATGCTGGATTGGATATCCTTGAATCAACCTTCCGCGAGATTGCTGAAAGTGATCAAACTTCTCTGGATCAATCGGTATCTCTTCACGGACCAATACTTGAGCCTTCGTAATCCCCAAAAGATCTTCAATGATCCAAAAACTAAGGAAATCGGGCTCCGAGCCATTATATATTTTTTTCAGGTCATTTCTTAATTCCGTGAAAAGCAAATGGCTATTGACGATTATCGACATACATTCGCAAATGTATGGGAACCCCGCACTCTGATGAAAAATACATGGAGAGAGCCATTCAGCTCGCTAAGCTGGGCAAAGGTCGAGTCAGCCCCAACCCCTTAGTTGGCTGCGTCATAGTCAAGAATGGGAGAATTGTAGGTGAAGGCTATCACCAAAATTACGGAGAGGCTCATGCGGAGGTAAATGCTGTGAACTCAGTAGCCAATCAAAAAGACCTTGTTGGCTCTGTAGTCTACGTGACCCTGGAACCGTGTAGTCACCATGGCAAAACACCCCCCTGCTCGGACATGCTCATCACAAAAAAAGTTGGTGCTGTCAAGATCGCCTGTCTGGACCCAAATCCGAAGGTCTCCGGAAATGGAAAGCGGAAACTTGAAAGTGTCGGAATCCATGTCGAAGTTGGCCTTCTCGATAAAGAAAGTCGATTTATGAACCGACGATTTCTTCGGTTTTATGAAGATAAAAGGCCATATATCATTCTAAAGTGGGCCGAAACCAAGGACGGCTACATCGCCAGGAAGAATTTTGATTCTAAATGGATTAGCAATTCCCACTCCAGGAAAATAGTACATAAATGGAGAGCCGAGGAAGATGCCATTCTTGTTGGCAAAAACACTGCATTATATGACAACCCCCGACTCAATGTCAGAGATTGGGAAGGTAATAATCCTACTCGTATTGTAATAGACCATAACTTAGATGTCCCTGGAGATTACCATCTCTTGGATGGCACGATACCGACCATGATCTTTAACAATAAGAAGACCGCAAGCAATGAAAATATTGATTGGGTTCAAATCGAACGAGACGATCCTTTACGAGGTGTATTACATGAGATGTGGAAAAGACGTATACAAAGCGTGATCATCGAAGGGGGTGCCAATACCATTCAACAATTTATTGAAGAAGACCTATGGGATGAGGCTCGAGTCTTCCATTCGGCAATCGAGTTTGGTGACGGGATTGAAGGGCCCAAACTGTCTGGGAATTTGTTGAGAGAAACCGATGTTAATGGTGATAATTTGAAAATAATTCAAAATGGCTGAGGAACTAATTATAAGCACTGCAGAAGACAAAAAATCAAGGTACGAATCACTACTCCCTCAGATTGAGGCACTCGTATCGGGTGAAAATGACCTGGTAGCTAACCTCGCTAATATATCTGCAGCCCTTAAGTCTGGTATGGGCTTCTTCTGGGTAGGTTTTTACATTGTGAAAGAAAACCAGCTAGTGCTTGGGCCTTTTCAGGGACCCATTGCCTGTACCCGAATTGGACTAGGTAAAGGTGTATGTGGTAAAGCCTGGGAAGAAAAATCCACACTTATTGTTCCAAACGTGGATGAATTTCCCGGTCATATTGCTTGTAGCAGCGACTCAAAATCGGAGATTGTGGTCCCCTACTTCAAAAATGGAGAAGTGAGCCTTATCCTTGATGTTGATAGCTCAGAAATTGACTCTTTCGATGAAATCGATGCTTTCTACTTAAAGAAAATTGCTTCCTATCTCCAACTGAAGAACAACTGATAGATACTGTTAATCATAGAAGTTCGACGGTTCTCAAGTGCCTCATCAGACTCAGCTAACTGAGCACTGTAATCTATGGTTTCTTGTGTCTCTTTCTCACTATCTACAAACCATTTATAAGCCTCAATTTCTGAGCCAAAAGACTTGAAGGAGAGGTTTGGATAAACCAATGACACTGTTTTCGAGATTGTCTTCGAATAAATTTGGCCAATTGCCGATCTTGATTCAATCGTAGCCACTTTAGAAAGCTTGGGTATTAATGGTCGTACCATTTCTTTCAAGAAGTGATTTTTCATCCACACGCGGCATTCTGTATTCAACTCCTGAAGGTCAAGTCTATTGATAATGACATTTCTAACACCATGTACATCAGCAATATCTCTAGCCTTGGTTAAAACATTCTTATACTCCTCAAAATCGACTCTACCATGCCAGGTAATGAGTAAAAATCCTGATTGGAAGTCAACCGAAAGAGTGGCGGTCTTTTGTTCAACGATTACATCCATTTAAAAATAGATAAGTGGTTCTTTTTTCGGATGTAAAGGAATGGAGATAAACTGTTTGTTACAATACCCAGAACTGGGTAGTTTTTATGGTAAGGTAGCGATTAACGTCTCGCCGCCTTTTGTTTTATCTCCAATATTGACATGTACCTGAGCATCAGTAGGTAAGAAGACATCTACTCTGCTACCAAACCGAATGAAACCCACTTCCTGTCCAGCGGAAACTTCTTCTCCTTCAGACCTATAAAAAGCAATCCTGCGAGCAACTGCTCCCGCTATTTGCCTCATTAAAACTTCTGTGCCACCGCTATTCTTATAAACGATGGTCGTTCTTTCATTTTCAGTGCTCGATTTTGGGTGCCAAGCCACCAAATATTTCCCTTTGTGGTATTTAAAGAACGAAACGAGCCCGTCAATTGGAGACCTATTGACATGTACATTCAGCGGTGACATGAAAATTGATATTTGTTTCCTAGTATCCTTCAAGTACTCCTCCTCTACTGTATCCTCAATCACAACAACCTTTCCTTCGGCTGGTGCTATTACCCTGTTATCTTGAATAGGTACAGTGATTGGGGGGACACGGAAGAAATAAACCACAAGCCCTAGAAAAACGATCGCTACTACTCCCAGGAATACTTGAACAACTAAGTAAGGCAAAAGCCAATAAAGAAATGCGTATAGCAATCCAACTAGCAATGCCATTGCTGGTATGATCAGGTAACCTTCCTTGTGTAGCTTCATAATTCTAGATGCAATTTAAAAAGGACAGCTCTAGAAACCACCTCTGAATTTATAGGTCTTGGCAACTTTATCAATCGCTACGATATACGCTGCTATTCTAAGAGGAACATTGTATTGAACGGAGGCCTGATGAACCTTGTTAAAAGCTTCTTTCATGATCCTATCTGATCTCCTATTTACACGCTCTCCTGTCCACTTGTAGCCTAGTCTATTCTGAACCCACTCAAAATAGGATACGGTGACTCCTCCGGCATTTGCCAGGATATCAGGGACCGCCATAATTCCTTTGGCGTTGATGATGGCATCTGCTTGAGCGGAAGTAGGTCCATTTGCTCCTTCAACGATCAACCTTGCCTTTATCTTATCCGCATTTATCTCTGTGATTACATCTTCCACAGCGGCAGGAACCAAAACATCAACATCAAGCAATAGCAACTCATTGGCATCTATCTTCTCGGCTCCTTTGAAGCCCTCCAAGGAACCGCCATTCCCTTCTCTATAGCTAATAGCCTCTTTTATGTTAATTCCTTCTGAGTTGTAGTAAGCACCAGAGATATCGCTTACAGCCACAACCATCGCCCCTCTTTCCTCTAAAAGCAATGCAGCCCAAGATCCAACATTGCCAAACCCCTGAATGGCACAGGTAGCCTTATAAGGATTTATTTTCAGCTTTTCCATCGCCGCAAGAGCGGAAATCATCACACCTCTACCCGTAGCTTCGGTACGACCTAAAGATCCTCCAAGCACTAATGGTTTACCTGTGACAACAGCATTTACCGTCATACCTTGAGAACGAGAGTATTGGTCCATCATCCAGGCCATCTCCTTCGGACCGGTCCCCATATCTGGAGCCGGGATATCTTTATCAGGGCCAAAGATTTCATACATGGCCTGGGTGTAGGCACGCGTCAGACGCTCCACCTCTCCCACAGACATTTGTCTAGGATTGCAGGTAATACCTCCTTTGGCACCACCATAAGGGATATCTACTACGGCACATTTCCATGTCATCCAAGCAGCCAAGGCCTTTACCTCATCCAGGTTTACATCCATATCAAACCTGACCCCTCCTTTAGAAGGCCCAAGAATGTTGGAGTGAATGACACGATACCCTTCAAAAACCTGAATGGATCCATCGTCCATAGTGACTGGCAAAGAGACAATCACTTGCTTAACGGGGGACTTCAGAACATTGTAAACTTGGTCGTCTAGACCTAGATGTTGCGCCGCAATATGAAAACGGGACATCATTGATTCGAATGGATTGCCCTTATCTTTTATAGGAGCAGGTTCGATATAAGCCATGGGGTGATGGTTATTGCTGTTCAGAAAATTTCGGCAAAGCTAATACTTCCCTCAATAGTTCCATCCTCTTTTTTGATGA
The DNA here is from genome assembly GCA_964653795.1 of uncultured Roseivirgaceae bacterium. Taxonomy (GTDB): domain Bacteria; phylum Bacteroidota; class Bacteroidia; order Cytophagales; family Cyclobacteriaceae; genus JAWPMT01. Next base: position 12,714 of record CAZZHO010000032.1, read on the forward strand.
CTATCAAAATGATTTTTGAGAACTTTAGGATCCGGTATGTCTTCGCAAATAAGTGCCCTCTATTTCCATATTTCTGAAAAGCCAGAACCAAAAGTCTCTCAAGTTGAAATGGCACTGAGTGCGCAGTTTGGCTTAAGGTTTTTTGCCCTTGACAATCACTCAGATCAGGTATCGATTCAATATGCTTCTGAATTCATAGAAGAGGCAGAATCTGTACTTGTCGTCATTTGGCAAGACAATGACGGACCAAATAAAGGCTTTCAAGCAATCTTAAATGCTCTTCTTAAGAAAGGAAAGGATGCAAAACTGTTGACTAATGTAGCAAGCCCTTTTGTAGATAAACTTGCAAAAAAAATACCCACGAACCGACTCAAGACTACCTCAGAATTATGGAGTAAGCTCAAAGAATACTGAAATCATCAGCATCCGCCTGGAACGGAAACCTTTTTCGATACTTTTCAAGATCCTCTTTTGACAGAGACAATTCTAAAATCTCTTCTGAATTAGATAGCTCCATTTCATTCCCAAAAAAATCATAGGCTGCTGTGTGTCCAGAGTACTCCTTACCATAGCCATCTATTCCTACTCGATTTACACCAATTGTATATGATTGATTCTCAATGGCTCTTGCAGCCAACAATTTGTCCCATGCCTGAATTCGGGGCTTAGGCCAATTAGCACAATAAACCAACAAATCATACTCGTAATCACCCGAGCCAGCACTAGACCTTGACCAAACGGGAAATCGTAAATCATAGCAAATCAAGGGCATGATTTTCCAATCATTCCATTCGAAAACAAGTCGCGAGTTGCCTGATTCAAAATCTTCGTCCTCACCCGCCAGAGTAAACAGATGCTTCTTATCATAGTGAAGAATTTTTCCATCCGGAAAACCAATCAATAGTCGGTTGAAAAAGCTTCCACCTTCTTTGATAATTGCACTTCCCATCACAACACTCTTTGACTGTTCCGCCTGCTGCTTGATCCATCTGTAAGTCTTGCCGTTTACTGGCTCTGCCAACTCTTTCGGCTCCATAGTGAAGCCGGTAGTAAACATCTCAGGAAGGATTATGAGGTCAGTACCCTTTGAAACCTGCCAGATCTTTTCTTCGAACTGGGCAAGATTTGCGTCTATTGATCGCCAGTGCAGGTCAGACTGAATTAAAGCTACCTTAAGTGACATTTTCTGCAAATTGATTTTGGGATATCGCCTTCAACAGTTCTGTGGCTTCTTTTAGAGTATCGCTTTCCTTAGCAAAGCAAAAACGTAACACTTTATTGTCTGTCTGGTCATCATAGAAAACTGAGATCGGTATTGAAGCAATACCATTGACTTCTGTCATTTGATGAGCCATCTTCACATCTGACTCTGAGGTAAGCTTAGTATATGATAACAGCTGAAAATAAGTTCCTTTGGAAGGAATAGGTTCAAATAGACTATCACCAAGATAACTCAGGAAAGCATCTCTTTTTTCCTGGAAGAATGACGCCAAATAATTGTAGCTCTCTGGCTTTGACATAAAATCACTCAAAGCATACTGCAAAGGCGTATTAACAGAAAAAGTGGTGATTTGATGGACTTTGCGAAGTTCTTTGGTGATCTCTGGAGAAGCCACCGCATAGCCGACCTTCCAACCAGTAGCATGGAGGGTTTTACCAAAGGAAAAAATCGCAATAGATCGCTCTTTAAGATCCGGAAAAGAAAGAACACTCTGGTGCGTTGCCCCATCAAAAATCATATTGTGGTAAACCTCATCCGAGATTACCAGCAAATCATTTCTACCGGCTAACTCCGAAAGCCTCTGCAAATCCGATTTCTCCAGAATGGCTCCTGTTGGATTGTGAGGATTATTGATCACGATAGCCTTGGTCTTACTACTGATCCTGGTCTCAACTAATTCCCAGGGAATATCGAACGATGGATAGGTCAAATTGATATGGACAGGAACACCACCTGCCAACCTAATCGCGGGATCATAAGAGTCGTAAGCAGGGTCAAAAAGGATGATCTCATCTCCCTCTGAAACCAGTGAAGAAAATGTTGCAAAGAGAGCCTCTGTTGCTCCTGAGAAAATAGTTACTTCTTCTGCTGGGTCGGAATAAACATGATAAAGATCATCATTCATCTTAGCTATGACCTTTCTCAACTCCGGCAGTCCCGGGCTTGGAGCATATTGATTTTTGCCTGCCTTCATATAGTAATGAGCCCGATCAATCAGCTCAGCATTTACCGGGAAATCTGGAAATCCCTGAGACATATTCAATGCCTCATATTTTGTAGCAAGCTGAGACATAGTAGAAAATATGCTCGTTCCAAAAGTTGGAAGCTTGCTATCTAATTTCATTTCTTCAAAGGTGCTTTTACCCTGTAATCAGCATCGACTTTGCCCTTACTTATATTCGCTAGACGTCCCTTCAGCAATCTTTTCTTCAATGGAGAGAGGTAATCAGTAAATAAAACGCCCTGAGTATGGTCATATTCATGCTGTATGATCCTGGCGATGACTCCTGTAAAGGTCTCTTCTTTTTCCTCGAAATGTTCGTCTCGGTACTTGATCCTCACTTCTGGCTGTCTGTTTACATCTTCCCTAACCCCAGGTATACTTAAGCATCCTTCCTCAAAAGCCCATGAATCACCGGACTCCTCAATAATCTGGGTATTGATGAATGCCCCCTTTAGCCCCTTCGACTCGTCTTCTTCCATAGGGGTGCTGTCGATCACAAAAAGATTAAGACTTTTACCAATCTGCGGAGCTGCAAGACCCACACCTCCTGCAGCGTACATGGTTTCAAACATGTCCTCAATCAGGTCTCCTTCTAAGTCTTTCTCCGTCACTTCCCTTCCTGTCTTTTTTAGTACTGGATCACCGAAAAGTGTAATTGGATATATCATGTATTTTCTTCTAAATAAGATTGCAAAATGATGGTTGCGCTAACTTGATCGACATTCAGTTTCTTCCGTCGATTTTTTTTCTTAGTTCCACTGACAACCATGCTTTGAACAGCCATTTTTGAGGTAGACCATTCATCCTGCAAAACTAATTCGACTTCTGGAAACACTTTTTTGAATCTATTGGCAAAAGCTTCGACAGAGGATGTATTATTCGTAGGTGATCCATCATCTTTCAACGGATATCCCAGGACCACTTTTTCTACATTCTCCTCTTTTAGGTAGCGAGTCAAAAAAGCTTCAAGTTCGTGAGTTTGAACCCCTGTGAGTGGGCTAGCAATAATTTGTAATTCATCCGTGACCGCCAAACCCGTCCTTTTGGTACCGAAATCAATCGCCAAGATTCTGGCCATTAATTGAGCTTACTTAAATCAGATATTTTCGAAAAGACCTCTTTTTCGAGTTCAATAGCTCTTGGAAAAAGGATATCATCTTCAATGGTTGCATGATAAAGGATCTCGCGATCAAAGGCCTTGATCTCATCCAAAATGACACGGCTATGCAAGTCCACTGCAGGAAAACTCTCAATCAACTCCCTCATATTAGCCATTTCGTCTTCATTATCATGATCATGCTGAAGATCGGTCAAGCTAATACTCTCCTGCTTTGTCACAAACACACCTGGGTTTCGGGTTCTTCCGTCAGAAACTCTATGAAGTTCCATGACATAATCGAAAAGCTGGTCCTCCTCTTCGTAAATATGTTTGATAAAGTCTTCTACAAACTCAGGAAAGACTCTTTTCAAGTCCTCAAACTCCGGGCTTTGGTGGTTCTTCAATAAATATGAAATGTAGGGCAGTTTTTGCTTGATAAATAGATGATGAGAGTGTTTCAAATACTCGAGTAATAAGTCCATAGGATATACGGAAAGCTCTGAAAAAGAACTCTTGGAAGCATTATCAAACTCGTAGAAACACTTGATAACCTGCTGCCGACTAATCCCTTTTTCATCACATACTTCCTGAAGGGACCTGTTTTCATCTAGGAAAAAATCAATTCCCAGATAATGTAGAGCCCTGGCATACACATAGTTCTCCTCTACAACTAATCCTATTTTCTTCTTAAGCACGCTCATGCAAGTAACCAAAGATAATATTTCAGCATGTGTATTCTAAAATCAAATACGCTAAAATTCTATCAATTTTCATGTTATTGAATATCTGCTTTGGATCCAAACGTCGAAAGAAGCGTTTATCATGTATTCATTTAGATATGAAACCACAATATTTGTTTTTGCGTGAGCACATAAATCCATAATTACTTCTGCTTTGACTCAACATAAAAACAGCAAGCAAGCGATCAGGCTTCCATTCTATATTTCCATAGCAATAGTTACTGGCATACTGATCGGGGCCCAAATGGCCAGTCCTCAAGGTGTAAATTCTGCCAAGAGCTTATCCAAATTCAAGCAAATCTTATCGTACATAGAAAATGACTATGTCGATGAGGTCAATACAGAAGAGTTGGTTGAGCATGCTATAAATGACATGTTAGAGGAACTAGATCCTCACACTAATTACATCAATGCAGCGGATAATGCCATCATGCGATCTCAGTTGGAAGGTAACTTCGAGGGTATTGGCATTGAGTTCAACATTTTTAAAGATACAATCTACGTGATAGCCCCACTGAGCGGTGGACCATCTATAAAAGCTGGGTTACAATCTGGAGATAAGATTATCCAAGTGGATGGTGAAACAGTCGCTGGCGTTGGTCTAAGCAATCGTGATGTCATAACTCGGCTTAGGGGTGAAAAGGGGTCAAAAGTGCAGGTCGCGATAAAACGAAATGGCAATAAGGACCTTTTGAGCTTTGAAATTGAAAGAGATGTTATTCCTCAGTATTCCGTGGATGTAGCCTACATGGTCGACAATGAGACCGGATACATTAAAGTAAGCCGTTTTTCTGCTACCACTTATATGGAATTCAAACAGGCACTTCTTAATCTAAAAGAGAAAGGAATGGAACGTATGATTCTGGACCTTACCGGAAACCCCGGTGGATATCTGGACAGAGCCGTGGATATGGTAGATGAAATTCTTGCAGACAAAAAGCTTATAGTTTACACAGAAGGAAAGGAATCAAGATACAATGACAAGCACTTTTCGAAAAATGGGGGTGATTTTGAAGACGGGTCGGTTATCGTAATGATCGATGAAGGGTCCGCTTCTGCCGCTGAAATAGTAACGGGTGCACTACAAGATCACGATAGAGGATTGGTTGTTGGTAGAAGGTCTTTTGGAAAAGGATTAGTTCAGCTACCTATCAACCTCAATGACGGTTCGGAGTTGAGGTTAACCATTTCAAGGTATTATACACCTAGTGGTCGATCAATTCAAAAGCCATATGATGATTTGGAGGATTATCATAATGAATTTTCTAAGCGGTACGAAAGTGGGGAACTATTCAATGCTGACAGTGTGGAAGTCAACGATAACCTGGTATTTAAGACCTCTTCAGGTCGGACCGTATACGGAGGAGGTGGGATCACTCCAGATTTTTACGTGGCAATTGATTCCACTCAAAATTCATTTTTGAATCAAGTTTTTCGAACCAATACGCTCACACAATTCAGCTTGAAATATCAAGAGGAAAATCAAGAAGCACTCAATGAAATGGGACTTGAATCTTTTATGGAAAATTTTCAAGTAGATCAAAGGGTACTTAACGCATTTGAGGCTTCAGCCAAAAGCAATGGCATCTCCCTTGATGACCCGAACTACGAAGCATCTGTGACTGAACTTAAACTTTACATCAAAGCCTTTATAGGCCGTAGTGTTTGGAATAACGAAGGCTTCTTCCCAATCTTCAATAAGACCGATCCGATTTATCTAAAAGCATTGGACCTATTTGATGAAGCAGATGATCTTCTTCAAGCCTCTATTCAGCCTTAAGACACATTTCGTAAGCCTGGTCGTAGTGCTTGGTTAAATTATCCCAGTCAAACAACTGAGCTGAGGACTCTACTTTGTTTCGAAGGTTAATTCTATCTCTACGGCTTAATCTAATGAAGTTATACAGCTTGTTTGCGAGCTGCCCAGCCGCATCGTCATAGCTCCTCTCATCCCTCTTCACCACATAAATTCCCGACATATGCGGGTCTTTAACATTCTGCTGAGCATAATCACCAAAACCAGCTAAATCACTAGTCACAGCAGGCACACCCCTAGCTAAACATTCTAAAGGAGTATATCCCCAAGGCTCATAATAGCTCGGGAATACGCCCATATGACAACCTCTCACAAACTGACTATACTCCATTGAGAAGAGAGGGTTAGTGTAATTGATGAAATCAGGGTGATAAACTATTTTGACTCTATCGTCCTCATTATTGATCAGATTACTGCTCCTTAAGTAATTGAGTATATCATCAGTAGCATCATCATGAAGATTGTGGGTTACTACTGGTGGGAGTGAGTCCGATTTCCAAGATTGCAGTGTCCTCCTATATCGCAACCTCCAATAATCATCGACAAACTTGCTTAGTTCCGGAAGTTTCGCCGAGTCCTGGAACATAGCCTCGAACAGGAGTTTGTCTCCAACTTGCTTCTGGATTTTATCGACCGTGTACTTGAATTCTTCCAATAAGGCCCGAGTTTCAAGTATCTGGGGGTTGATGGAGGAAAAAGGACGTTTCGTAATGAAGAACATTACTACCGTAATATCCGAATTCTCCGTTTTCAGTCTATGATTTAACCTTGCTAAAGCTTCAAGCGTCAAATCATATCCCTTGTTTCTATACTCGTACCTTCCTGAAGTGAAGAAATAAAGGGTTTTATCGAGATCGAATGTATAGCTCGAGAAGAAATGAGCCATCGTAAATTGATGGATCTTGTTCTTATACTCTAAATGAAGATTCTGAAACTCATGCAGCGCCTCAAATCGCTCATTATTGATGCCATTTGGCACTATTACTTCCGGGTTTCTCCCCAGCAATTGTCTACATTCTTTTGCGGTGACTTCACTAACCGTAGAGAAAATGTGGGCTCCATGAGCCGCAGCCCTCTCAATGCCCACTGCCGATTCAATATTGAAATGTCTTGCCTCCTTTTGCCAATCCATGAAGGGTAGATGATCATAGAACTGTGGATCATTCATGGCCAAATACCTACCTAACAAGGTCGCGTGGGTGGTAAATATGATTTTAGCGTTTACACCATCTTTTCTCAATGCGGGCAAACCTGAAGCCGCCATCCATTCGTGGAAATGTGATATTACAGTCTTATTTCCTGCTTGTTGCTCAGACAGTATAGAAATGAAAATTCGGACCATTTCACCAAAAGCAAGAACATCATTGATGAGATAATCATCACTCGGAGTGGATATGCCATGATCTTCCCACAAGTAGTATTTGATCTCCCCAAGACGAGGCATCACCGAACCCAAATTGAATAGAATCGCCTTAGGCCGACCACTAACCAGCCACACACCATAATGTACATCATAGCCTTGCTCTCTCATTGCTAAAACTGCCTTCCCAAAAGGATCATTGTAATTCTCGGTAGGCTCAAATTCTGTGGAAGCATGCTGAGGCATGAAGGGTCCTAATAAGCAGTAATTTTTACCCCACTTTTTCATCATCGTAGGGGCTTTTGATCTTACTACGGTATAAATACCCCCCACCTGATTTAGCACTTCCCAGGCTATTTCAAGTAGTAAGGAGTTACTTACCTGCTTTTTACTGATCCTGCGAATTGGACTGGTATTTTTCATCTATTTCGGTTATTTGAGTGATAAAAGCGTGATGCTTAACTCTGGGTTACATGAGTGATGATAATGAAAATTACTCACTCGTCCCAATATTCTAATGTTCATAATTCGAGGAAATAAGAATCTTTAACGACCTACTATGCAGGAATTGAACCGAAAAGATGTTCTCAACATGATTTAGTCTCAAATCCAAATTAATTTTACTCAGTAAATCCACTCGCTAAATAATGGAGCAACAAGCATACGTAGAATTTCTAGGCACATGGACGCTGATCATGTGGGGTCTTACTGCACTTTCAATATTCGTCTCAATATTCCTCTTCCTAGCTTATAAGGTACGGTTTGGGGCACAAAAATCCTTAAAAGACAAATTTGACCTTGCAAGTGAAACAGAAGTAAAGACCTATCTCCGGTGTAATTTCATATTTGCAGCTGCAATTTTCTTCATCACCAATACTGCCAGCCAAAATACGGTGGAGCTTAGCATGGTGTGGTTCTTTATCAGAATCTTCATTGGTATATGCTTTGCCACCCTCTATGGTTATGTAGCCTACCTGGTATTTAGTTATTACTATCCAAAGAAGCTACACAAGAAGCTTAGGAACCTCCGATATACTCCCCGCATAAATGAAAAGACAGGGAATAAAATGAAGCTTCTAAGTGAAGAGGAAGAAGATGCTTACTTAGATGAAGGGATGCAAGCAGAGGAAAATGTATTTTCGGTGGATTACGACGTATGGATAGATCCTGACACTGGAGATACTAAGATCGAAAAATATAAAGGTCACCTCAGTGCCTTAGAATGTGATCGATGCGGCTTTCAAACATTGAAACTCGAGAAAGAGGAAATACTGAAGGAAGCAACTGACACTGAAGATGGAGAACTCCTAAAAGAATTCCATTGCTCCTATTGTGGAAGGATAAAGAGGAAAAATGTAAAGATCACGGCCAAAATAGAAGCCAGTGAGCAGGCAACATTGATTGCTGACCCATTAGCACATGACAAAAGAATCGTTACAGTCAAAGTAGAAATACACAGCAATAAGGGCGATATCAAGAATTACGAATTCCAAAATCTGAAGCAGGCAAGTCACTTCCTGGAAGAGTTTGATTTTGAAAAGCTAGAGGAAGAGGAAACGGAGTTTTAGCGTCTATTAGCGAGATAGACTCCTGATAAAATAAAAACCATTCCTATGTAGTGCGTCAGCACCAAAGACTCTCCGTCTAATAAGCCCCATCCTATAGCCACAATTGGTATCAGATAGGTCACGGAAGAGGTGAATATCGGATTGGTTAGTCTTACAATTTGGTTGAAAATTATCAAGGCAACAGAGGTCCCCATAACACCGAGCGTGATGACATAGATCACGGGCCATAGGATTTCAACATCCAGTTTAGTAGGAAACTCCGTGAAGAAAAATAAATGAACCGCTGCAATTGGCCCCACCATCATCAACGAAATGCTCGTGATAGTAAGCGACTTCAGGTTTTGCAGATGTTCTTTGATCAGGTTTAAGTTAATAGCATAGAAGATTGTTGCCAGAACAATTAATAGAAGGTAAGGATTGAATCCTCCTAAACTACCTCCATTACCTGCCAGTATTAAAACGACGGATCCAATAAATCCAACAATCACCCCGCCATACACCTGCATCTTGTGCTTGTGTCCATAGATGACCCCAGCTATAATAACAGTGAAGAGAGGAACCAATGCATTTAATATACCGACAACTGCACTTTCTAATTGGGTCTGAGCCAATGCAAAAAGAAATGCCGGAATCAAACTACCCGCAAAGCCAACAGACAACAAAAACTTCCAATTAGTCCGCTCAACTCTTTTGATTCGGGTTACGGCAAACGGTACAAGCACTATACTGGCGGCAACAATCCTCAGAGATGCCAACTCTTGAGGATTTAACCCGACCAAACCTCTCTTGATGAGAATAAAAGAAGAACCCCAAATCAATGCGAGAATAACCAATAAAATCAAGGCTACTGCCCGATTATCTTTCATATACGGAATTTTAGGCGAGAACTAAATCTCCGAACTCCTGGCCAACCTCATCCAGGATATTATGAACTTCATCATGTGAGTTGGCCTCAACAAGCCTTGTTCGGAATGGTTTGAAATGGTTGATCCCCCTGAAGTAATTAGTATAGTGTCGCCTCATTTCAAATATTCCTTGCTTCTCACCTTTCCACTCCACGGAGAAGTCCAGATGCTTACGGGTTACATCCAGCCTTTCATCCAGCTGAGGAGAGGCCAGATGTTTACCGGTCTCGAAAAAATGCTTTATTTCATTAAAAATCCAAGGATAACCAATCGCAGCTCTCCCTATCATGATACCATCCACACCATATTTATTACGGTATTCCAGCGCTTTTTCAGGGCTATCAATATCTCCATTTCCGAAAATAGGAATGTCAATATTTGCCATATTTTTCACCTCCGCAATTGGCGCCCAATCTGCCTCACCTTTGTACATCTGTTTCCTGGTTCGGCCATGAATGGTCAAAGCTTTTATGCCTACATCTTGAAGGCGTTCTGCTACTTCTTTGATTTTTATAGTGTTTTCATCCCAGCCAAGTCTTGTTTTCACTGTCACTGGTTTATTGACTCGCTTGACAATTTCGGCTGTCATGGCCTGCATCTTAGGCAAGTCCAAAAGGATGCCGGCACCAGCACCTTTACATGCTACCTTTTTGACTGGACAACCATAGTTAATATCAATGATTTCAGGATCAGCCTCCTCCGCTATGGCAGCAGCCTCTCGCATAGACTCTATTTTATCTCCAAAAATCTGGATACCAATAGGCCGCTCATAATCATAGATATCAAGCTTTTGTACACTTTTTGCGGCATCTCGAATAAGGCCTTCACTTGAGATGAATTCCGTGTATAATAGGTCAGCGCCGTTTGCCTTACACACTGCACGAAATGGGGGATCACTTACATCCTCCATCGGAGCTAGCAACAACGGAAATTCCCCAACTTCTATATCTCCTATTTTTACCAACCTTAATTCCTTTTATTTTCGCCGTAAATTTAGCTCATAATGCAGAATGTACTGGATCAAAACCCCGACCTGAAAATGTCCCCATGGCTCATGATCCTTTTGCTCATTGTCAGTTCGATCATTGGTCTCTTCGCATTCAACTCTATTTCCACCATTTTGCTTCTACCGACTTTCGACTTTGACTATGAGTCATTGCAAGAGGCTTTTATCTATCCCGCGGAACATCCTGAGGCAAGACTACAAATCCTAATTGCTCAAGGCATAACGTCATTTGGTGCCTTCTTCCTTGCTCCAGTCATATTGCTAAAGGTCTTTTTGAAAATGCCTGTTAGGAGTTTCTTCGACTGGCCAAAACCAATGGGGCTATCCATTCTGACCACCATCATCATCACTTTCAGCTTTATGGTGGTGAATAGTATCGTGGTTGACTGGAATCAGCATATAGAGCTCCCTTCATTCCTTTCATGGTTCGAACAACAGGCCAAGAGCAAAGAGGTTCAGCTTCAGCAATTGACAGAATTCCTCACCAATTTTGACGGATTCTTCCAATTCTTAGTGGGTATGGTAGTCATTGCCATTATCCCATCCATCGGTGAGGAGTTCTTATTTAGGGGCTTACTCCAAAATATGTTTCACAAGGGCTTCGGAAATGCTCACGTCGCTATATGGCTGACTGCATTGCTTTTCGGAGCATTCCATTTCCAATTCTATGGAGTCTTCCCTAGAATGCTTCTTGGTGTCCTATTCGGCTATCTATACTATTGGTCTGGACACCTCTCTTTAGCCATGCTAGGCCATTTCGTCAATAATGGCTTTACTTTAGTGACGTTATACCTAAATAGTCAAGGAGTCATAGATTATAACATTACCGGTGAACCAGAGCTTCCTCCCGCTTCACTTCTAATGCTTTTTGGAGGCATATGTGGTGTCCTGTTGTTTGTTTTTAGAAACTTCTACCAACCTGAAAAAAGCAATGAGTAACTGGCAAAAAGTATATGAAGATACTTCCGGTCACAGGGCAGAAATCGTAAAAGCTGTACTTGAAGACAAAGACTTAAATCCGGTCCTTGTCAACAAAAAAGATAGCGCCTATCAATTTGGGCAATTTGAAGTACATGTATCTCCAGATAACGTACTCAGGGCTATTAAAACCATAAAAGACGAAATCAATTTTGAGTAAATTTTCAGATTTAGTTCCCAGACTTATTGCTGCGCTCATTGGAGCGTTTATTATCATCTCCTCCCTGGTAGTTAGTCCATGGGCCTACTTCGTCGTTTTTTTGGTAATCAGCTTCATGACACAGTGGGAATTCTACAGACTCCTAAGGATGAAATCCTACATTCCACTGAGACCATTAGGAGTTGCAGTTGGTGTTATTCTATTTGTGCTCTCTTTTGTCATTGAGTCAGGAAGACTTTCGCCGAAGTATTACCTGATCATGCTACCACTAGCTTCGTTGATCTTCTTCTTTAAACTATATAAGAAGACAGACTCAACTCCATTCATCAATATTGGTTTCTACTACCTTGGAATCGTTTATGTGGCGCTTCCATTTGCTATCCTGAATCACGCTGTATTTATGTTTGACAAATACAGTTATCAGGTAGTGGTTGGGCTACTATTCACAATTTGGGCCTCTGACGTTGGAGCTTACTTTGCTGGAAGTATGTTTGGGAAAACCAAACTCTTCGAAAGAATTTCACCGAAAAAATCTTGGGAAGGCAGTATAGGAGGAGCCATTCTAGCGGCCATTTTTGCTTACTTACATTCCTTAATATTGACTGATTTAGCGTTGTGGCAATGGCTAACGATTTCGGCTATAGTTGTGATCGTCGGAACATATGGTGACTTGGTAGAATCGCTCTTTAAGAGAACTATGGCCATAAAAGACTCAGGAAAATCGATACCTGGACACGGTGGATTCCTGGACAGGTTTGACAGCCTGATATTGTCAATACCATTCATTATTGTTTTCTTAGAACTATTCAAATAGGCTCAGAAAATAGGAAAACCTCCTTTCCTGACGAGACTCTGACTAATCCCTCATCGGATTTTGTCAAATAGCCCTCAGGCGAAACCTGTGATTCTACAAACCCTTCGATTTCATAGTTGCATTGCGTGGGGTAGACCTTGTATCTGCCCGGTACAATCCACTTTTTTAATTCACCCTTTCGAACAAGAGAGTGACGCATGACTCCATCAAAAAGGTTAACAGCGCTGAATGATTTGAGTGATGAACTATCTACCAGCTCGTGGACGAATGACGCTGGGGAAAAGATATTGATAGCATCATGATTACTGGAACTGAGGTGATATAATGCACTTTGAAAAAAATCTTCAGACGATTCTTGAAGGGTTTTAAGCGGCTGAAATTGGCCACTCATTGGTTTGGTTGTGAGAAGAAGATCCACCTTCACTCCTCTGGACAACACCTCTTCCGCTACCTCCTCGAAAACTATCAAAGTGGGACTCCACTCCAGCAATTGATCGATCAAGTCCCACCTGTGATGGGTCTTCATCAAAATCAGAGCAGGTTCCTGCTCATCCCTTATGATATGATGAGAAGACATAATTACAAATCATGCCTTCTCAGTTCTTTTTTCAAAATCTAATTTTTGACGAATAGCTAACAACTACCACGAACTACCCATTTCATCAAAATTTCACACTCAAACCAGTAAGAAAGTTGATCCCTGCCTGAGGATAGTAATTGTTTTGCTGATAAAGCTGATCATCTCCATAGTAATAACCCCACGTATAGCCATTGGAGGAATACTCCTCATTAAGAAGGTTATTTACTAAAAGTGAAATCGATACTCTCCTAATATCCTTCCATTTGAACTCATATGCCAGACGTACATCGTTGGTCAAATAAGCATCTATTGCCCTGTCATCATTAGAGGTATTGTCTAGGAATTGGCTACCAACATACTTCGTCAATAATTGCAAAGTGAGGCCCTCTGCAGGTTGAAATGTAATATCGCTACCACCTATTACATTAGGAGAAAAAGATATGTCGGTATCGCTATGTTCTATCTCATTGAAGTTCGTTGCAAAAACAATCTCCGAGAATTGATCAATCTTATTTCTACTCAATGTAAGGTTAGCAGACCAAGTCAATGACTTTGTCAATTTGTAGGCTCCCACAAGCTCTATTCCCATACGATAGCTATTAGGCACATTTACGCGTATCGGAGCTCCTACATCATTTACCGCACCAGTTACCACCAGTTGGTTATTGTAGCCCATCCTGTAGAAGTTGGCCTCGTAAGAAAAGGTACTACCTCTCGATCGAATACCGATCTCTATGTTATTCAATGTTTCATGTTCTGGTTCCGCTCCCTCGTTGGCATCGATAAAATCAGATCTTACTGGCTCTCTATTGGCCACGGCAAAAGAAGCATAGGCACTTGTTGAATTATTTAGAACATAGGTCACACCAGCTTTCGGATTAAAAAAGGTGAAGTCAGTGTCTACATCATAGGCCTCAAGATCATTATCAAGACCTGCTGTCTCGTAGTTGATGTTTCTAACTTGTAAGTCTCCAAACAAATTAAGTCGATCGCTAATCTGATGATTGACTTTCAAAAAAGTATTGAAATCTTGCTTCACACCATTGCCCTCATAGTACCGATCGCGGATATCAACATCACCAGCAAATTGTGCCCAAATAATCTCTCCGAAATGGTCTCCATCATACTCATTCCATCCTCCACCTATTGTGGCATTCCAAGAATCGCGCTCGTAGTTAAGGGAGTACGTGAAACCATAGAAATCATTATCCAGCCATCTTCTTCTCACTATATCTGAAGTAGAAACTGTCTCCGTTCCAACTACCACATCCGCCAAACCATAATCTGCTAAGTCATCGGATTCCCTAAACTGCTCAAAAAAGCCTCTTCCTTTCGTGTAGTGAAGCGCTCCTGAAAGGTTTAAGTAATCCGAAAGCGTATGAGCAACATGTAGCTGATAGTGATCTTGTCGGTAGTTATCCACCTCATTATCATATAAGTAGTAGTTAAAGGATCTTCCAGAATTCCTAAGATTGTCCAGCTGCTCTTGAGTGCTGTACTCACCACCAAAGTCAATCAATTCCTGAATTTCCGCTTCACCACCCGTTAGCCTGGCCTCGGGAGTACCATACCACGCCTGTTGCGTAATTTCTTGTCCTCCAAAAATTACGGCTTTCAACATGGTCTTTTCTCCAAAACGACCACCAGATAAATAGTAGGATTTCAAATCAGCTGAAGACCTATCAATGAAGCCATCCGAAGCGATGCGCGACAGACGCGCCTCAAAGTTGTACACATCATTGATTAGCCCTGTGTTGTAAACCACATTAGACTTCCAGGTATTGAAACTCCCGAAACTATGATCCGTCTGGAAGAAGGACTCTCGGGACACACTATTGGTCTGTAGGTTCACCGTAGCACCAAAAGCAGCGGCACCGTTAGAAGATGTGCCTACACCCCTTTGGATCTGAATACTATTCAGTGAAGAAGAAAGGTCCGGCATGTTCACCCAAAAAACACCATGCGACTCAGAGTCATTGACAGGTATTCCATTTATAGTGACATTAATTCTTGTTGCGTCACTTCCTCGAATCCTCAATCCAGTATAGCCGATACCAGCTCCAGCATCAGAGGTAGTCACCAATGAAGGTGTAAAATTCAACAGGATAGGAAGGTCCTGGCCAAGATTCCTACTTGACAATTCTTTCTTATCTACTGTGGAGTAAGTAGTAGGTGTGCGTTCGTTTGCACGTGTCGCATAGATTGTCACATCATCCAACGTCACCGTCTTCAGGCTGTCCTGACCCCAGGCAACCCCTGCCAGCAATATCAATGCAGGCAAAATCAATTTTCTCATCGAAATAAATAATTACATAAAACCATTGGGAAAGAGGGGACTCTCCCACCAGTTTACCATACTCCCTACGCCGGTACTAACCGGATCAGGTTCTTGGGTATGATCTCAGCCCGTCTGTTACTATCCGCAGATACTGGGCACCCCTTAGTTAAAAACTGAAGCGAAATTAGTAATGAAATGTTTTAGGAGAGAAAAGAACTACCAAAAGAGATAGGATATTCCCGCCTTCCGCTCTTTCCCTAAGCACTGCCCACAGTCGGGTCTATTTTGCAAAGTGATATACTCTAAGAGCTCAAAATAATTACAACTCCCGTCATTCCGGTTTGGGAACGAAGTGAAGGAATACCGGAATCCTTCTGCATCACCATCCTAATTCCAAGAGATTCCGGCCCTCCGTTTCGTTCCACTCCACTTCGGCCGGAATGAACTGTGTTCAAAAGCAAGGTTTGGGCATATAATTTTCTTGGTAATGACTTTTACCATTAGCAATAGCAAAAGCCTGTTTTAGGAGCTTGTTGGCTATAGCAATTTTGATTACTCTTTCGGGTTTTCCTTTGGCTTTGAGTCTGTCATACATTTCCACACAAGCTTTGTTATATCTTTTTGCCGACCAACTGCACATGTACAAAACCCTTCTGATCTGTGCTTTCCCCATTTTACATATATGTCCTTTGCCTTTGACACTTGTTCCAGATTGATAAATCCTAGGGCTAAACCCAACATAGGCGATGAGCTGTTTGTAGTTATCAAACTTTCTAAAGTTGTCAGTGATAGCAATGAGCATAATTGCTCCCTTGCTTCCAATTCCTGGGATACTTGTAAGTCTCAGGTATGATTCCTGATAGTGTTCATTCACCAACCGCTCAAGTCTTAGTTCTAATTTCTCCTGTTGTTGATTTAACCCCTTGATCAAAGATTTCAAACTACTATTCACCTGGGCATCGATAATTCCAGAATATGTAAAGGCCTCTAATTGATTGTTAAAGGCAGTTATTTGCTTCTGGATGGACTCTAGTAAAGTATTGATTTGTAGCATCTTAAGAGATATCTCATCATTTGGCTTCCAAGCACCAGGCTGCTCGGTTTGACCATATTGAGCAATCACCTGAGCATCCTTCTTATCCGTTTTGGCCCTTACCAATCTCATTTGCGAAAAACGCTTAATCGTTAATGGGTTGACAACACTGACCTTTACATTATTCTCGTATAGAAAATGCGCTAGTCGTAGATAGTACGGTCCTGAAGCTTCCATTGCACAACAGTCTCCTTCTTTGATAATGGAATGGAGTGATTTAAATCCCTTACTGTCATTAGGAAAGGAGTAGTGCTTCCATTTTCCGTGATCTTGATAGGCTTATCAAAAGTCAGCTTTGAAATATCAATTCCTATAACTTTATGATTCATGTTAAAATGACTTAGGAAAAGGACTACTCGATTCTTATCAATCCTAAATACAGGCTCTAGCAGTGCTAATTTCTGCCTGGCCTACGCGGCACGGCCTAATGAACTGTTCAAGATTTAAGTAGTGGAGAAAGAGACTCTCATTCCGGACGGTCTTTAAGACAAATGACGATCAATAGTCTTATTCTTTCTCCTGCCTTTTCTGGGTTAAATGATTTCAATTTAACCTCGATTCAAACATAGGATGACGTGGTTAATAAACCGAATTTTTACCGTCATCCCGGTTTTCGAAGAGTATCGGAGAAAATACCGGGATCTTCATTAGAAGTCAGATATTAAACCATTTGAGCCTCAAGAAACCCCCACACTCAATCCAGCCAAAGCTGATTGCAGTCGATCACCCTCTATTCCTCGCACTACTGAATACGGCAGGTTGTACTCCTCCAGATAAGATTTATAAATATCGAAAAAGTGCCTGCGAAGCTCCGGATGCTCTCGCTGCGGATCAGGCCTCCAGGGAATATCGATATCCGCAAGTAGATAAGCATCATAAACCCTCTCTTGAAGGCTCTGCTCTATCCATGGATCAGTAGCACCATATTTATGATCACTCCAAACTTTAAGCACCAAGAGATTGGTATCGCAGATCAGGTATTCATTGGCATAAGCGGCCTTATCATCTTCCCAAGCCAGTTGGCCCCTGGCTATTTCCAGAAGATCTTTTTGTTCATATGGTCGATCGAGTCTGTCGATATAGAATCGAGCATATTCCGGAACCCATTCAGTATTAAGCTCCCGTGCCATTTGCTGGCTTAATTCCGACTTACCTGTTGACTCAGGCCCGACTATCGCTATCCTTTTCACCATCTCAATTTGCTCTTAGACGCTTTCTCCACTCTATATAACCCATGGTGGCCAAAATTGTGAAAACAAAAA
This sequence comes from uncultured Roseivirgaceae bacterium, assembly GCA_964653795.1. Taxonomy (GTDB): domain Bacteria; phylum Bacteroidota; class Bacteroidia; order Cytophagales; family Cyclobacteriaceae; genus JAWPMT01. Next base: position 30,598 of record CAZZHO010000032.1, read on the forward strand.
ATTGAAAACTTGTCAGCATGAGCCCTTTGTACCAATAAAGAGGTACCGCCACGATATCCGTAATGATCCAGGCTACCCAGTTTTCCAGTTTTTTCCTGGCCATCAACCACATACCAGCAATGGCTGTAGCGGTTGTAAATGAGTCCCAATTCAAAACATCTGAGTCCGTAAAACCCAACCCGAATCGCACAATTAAAAAGGCACCTAAAAAAACACTTATCGCCACCAGGTTCTCCTTCAAAGAATTCGTAGTGATCGGAATTTGAGGCTTATCACCAGTATTACTAGTCCAGTGATACCATCCATAAACACTCATGATGAAGTAGTAGCCATTGATCCCCATATCAGCATACAACTTATATTGGAAAGTGATGTAGACGTAGATCAATACACTCAACATGCCTGTTGGATAGACCAGAATATTTTCCTGCTTCGAGTACCAAACACTGAGCAATCCAAATACTACCGCTACCACTTCCAGCCAAGTCATATTGGCCGCCTGCTCTAAAAGAATATTGATGATCTCTTGCACCGCGCAAGTATAAAATTATTTTGAAAAGCACTGTTTCAATTCGCGATTATAAGTGATAATTTTGTGCGGCAAATAACCATTCTGATTGTTTGCTATGAGCTCCCCAGATACCAAATTCCAGCTAGAAGCCCTCACTTACGACGATGTATTGTTAATCCCAGGCTACTCCGAAGTTTTGCCTCGTGATACGACAACAAGCACACAACTCACGAAGAACATATCCCTGAATATTCCCCTGCTATCATCTGCAATGGATACAGTCACAGAAGCCGACCTTGCTATAAGTATGGCACTAGAAGGAGGTATCGGAATCATTCATAAAAATATGTCAGCTGAAAAGCAGGCCATTCAAGTCAGAAAAGTGAAAAGGTCTCAAAGTGGCATGATCCTCGATCCGGTCACCCTCCCTGTGGAAAGCACTGTCCGAGATGCTGAGCAAATCATGCGGGAAAACAAAATTGGTGGTATACCGGTGGTAGACCAGGACAAGAAGCTGATCGGTATCATCACCAATAGAGATCTTAGATTCGAAAAAGGACTCTCTCGACCTATCAGCGAAATCATGACGAAAGAGAATATCGTCACAGGCACCTCAGAGATTGGGTTGTTGGAAGCTGAAGAGATTTTGCAAGAGCACAAAATAGAGAAGC
>CAZZHO010000033.1:0-31619 GCA_964653795.1 uncultured Roseivirgaceae bacterium
GTAAAAGGTGAGGTTTATCGACCGGTAGCAATCGTACCCCCTGTTGCAGCCACGGTTGAGGGAGATGTGGTGGTGTTTGCTAGTAACGAAGCCAAATCTGTCAATATCAAACTACAGGCTGGTACGCCCAATATTGGAGGAAAACTTTCCATCAAAGTGCCAGAAGGGTGGAGTGTATCTCCAGCATTTATTGATTTCTCGATCGAGGCGAAGGGAGAAGTACAGAATTATAGTTTTAATGTGTCGCCACCGTCTTCCGCTTCTATTGGAGAAGCGAAAGCTGTAATTGAGTTGGCTGATGGTACCACTATTAGCAAAGGTATTAAGACAATAGAGTACGATCATATACCTGTTCAGACATTGTTTCCTGAGTCAAAAGTCAGCTTGGTGAAGCTGGACTTGAAAAAGGCTGGAAATAGAATAGGCTACATCGAAGGAGCTGGCGATCTGATACCCACCAACCTTGAGCAGATAGGCTATGAAGTGGACATGCTGACAAGTGAAGAAGTGACGGCTGAGAACCTTGCTCAATATGATGCCGTGGTTTTGGGTGTCAGAGCTTTCAACACTGTGTACTGGTTGGCCTACAAAAACAAAGAACTGTTTAAATATGCCGAGAATGGCGGAACGGTACTTGTCCAGTATTGCACCAACAGACGTTTGGTAACTGAGGACATTGCTCCTTACGATATTAAGCTTTCCCGAGACAGAGTCACTGTAGAGGAGGCAGAGGTTCGGGTTTTAAATGAAAGCCATCCAATTGTACAAGGCCCTAACAAAATTACATCTGCTGACTTTGAAGGATGGGTGCAGGAGAGAGGTCTCTACTTCGCCAATGAATGGGCGGATGAGTTCGACCCTATTTTCAGTGCCAATGATCCGGATGAGCCTGCCCGAGATGGTGGTTTGTTAGTGGCGAAACATGGAAAAGGTTACTACATATACTCAGGTTACTCATGGTTCCGAGAACTGCCAGCTGGTGTGCCTGGAGCCTACAGAATTTTTGTTAATCTTCTTTCATTGGGTTCACAACCTGAATCCAAGTAAGCAGGATGAATTACATTGATTTAATCGTTCTTGCTGGAACACTATTGTTCATCGTCTTCTATGGCGTTTGGCGCACCAGGGGTCAGAATAGTATCGAAAGCTACCTGCGGGGAGATAGCACTTTGAAATGGGGTACAATCGGCTTGAGCGTCATGGCGACACAGGCCAGTGCTATTACTTTCATTAGCACACCAGGGCAAGGTTTTGAGAGTGGTATGGGTTTCGTTCAGAACTATTTTGGGTTGCCCATTGCTTTGCTGATAGTCGCTACGGTTTTCATTCCTATTTACTACAAGCTCAAGGTCTATACAGCTTACGAGTACTTGGAGTCGAGATTTGACTTTAAGACAAGGGTGTTGGGGGCCATGCTCTTTCTGATCCAGAGAGGTTTGGCTGCTGGTATAACCATTTATGCCCCAGCCATTATCCTAAGCTCTATTTTGGATTGGGATCTGAGTTTGACCATTGTACTTACAGGTATACTGGTAATTGTCTACACTGTATCGGGAGGTACCAAAGCCGTAAGCATCACTCAGAAGCAGCAGATGGCCGTGATAATGGGTGGGATGTTCCTGGCCTTTTTTATCCTCATTAACTATATATCCAAGCACGTTTCCTTCGGAGAAGCGATTGATATAGCCGGAGCTCTTGGTAAAACAAAGGCAGTGGATTTTGATTTCAGTTTTGAGAAGCGATACACCATTTGGTCGGGACTAGCAGCCGGACTGTTTTTGCAGCTTTCTTACTTCGGAACCGATCAGTCTCAGGTACAGCGTTATCTGGGGGGTAAGGACACTAAAGCCAGTAAGATGGGACTGATGTTCAATGCCATATTCAAGATCCCCATGCAGTTCTTTATCCTGTTTGTGGGAGTGATGGTGTATGTATTTTACATTTTCTATACCCCGCCTATTCACTTCAAGGAGCAATCCATTGCAATGGTGGAGCAAACGGATTCAAGGACTGAGTTGGAGTCTTTGAATCAGCAGTTTGATGTTGCTGTACAGAAAAGGTCAGCCACTGCGAAAGCATATGTACAGGGAGGAGAGGTGCAGGATCTGGTGAATGCTAATCAGGAAGTGGAACGACTCAGATCAGAAGCTAAGGATTTGATTCAAAGGAATGATCCAGAGGTAGCCACTAAAGACTCAGATTACGTCTTCCTTACATTTATCCTCAACTACTTACCGCATGGTGTGATTGGGTTGTTGATTGCGGTGATCTTATCCGCGGCTATGAGTAGTACTTCATCAGAAGTGAGTGCATTGGCTTCCACTAGTATGATTGACTTCTATAAGCGAATCGTCAATTCCAAAGGTTCAGACATACACTATCTGCTGGTTTCGAAAATATTGACATTGCTATGGGGTGTCCTGGCCATTCTGTTTGCATTGTTGGCCCAGAGTTCTGAGAATCTGATAGAAGCAGTCAATATTGTGGGATCTATTTTCTACGGCACTATTCTCGGCCTATTTCTGGTAGCTTTCTTCTTCAAATACATCAAAGGAACAGCCGTCTTTTACGGGGCCCTTTTAGCGGAGGGTGTGGTGATTGCTTGCCACTTTCTGACTGTTTCGGAGGTGATAGAGCTTGGTTACCTGTGGTACAACGCCATCGGTTGTTTTCTGACCATTCTCTTCGGCTTTATGATTCAATCCATACGAAAAAGTCCACCGGAGGTACCCGTAGAAAGCGAGTGAAAAGATTAGATAAGTCCTTTTACCTCCGAGATGATGTAGTATCAATCTCGAAGGAGTTGTTAGGTAAGTATGTTTTTACCAGGTTCGATGGGGTCTTGACTGGTGGGATGATTGTGGAAACAGAAGCCTACAATGGCCGTACCGACAAAGCATGTCATGCCTTTTTGAAAAGGACCAAGCGAACGGAGATCTTGTACAATGAAGGGGGAGAGGCCTATATCTATTTGTGTTACGGCATCCACCATATGCTCAATATTGTAACGAATGAAGAAGGGTTGGCGGATGCAATTTTGATTCGAGCGATCGAACCGACGGAAGGAATCGAAACCATGATTCAAAGAAGAGGCGGGGACAAAGGATTCAAACTGACGGCAGGACCCGGCTCTTTAGGGCAGGCGCTGGGGATTCATAAAGACATGACGGGTACTTCCCTTTTGGGAGATGAGATTTGGATCGAAGAGGATGTTACTCAGCAATCAAAATTTGAAATAGAGGTCGATAGAAGAGTAGGGGTGTACTATGCCGGCGAAGATGCATTGCTCCCCTGGCGGTTTTATATTAAAGACAATAAATACGTAAGTAAGAAAAAACAAAAGCCACTCGATGTTATTAATTGATTCCATAACTAAAGATCTAAGTCCCTGGATTGAGGCGCTAAAGAATGAACTGGGAGAAGAGAAAGTAGTGACTTGGGAAGAAGTAGAAGACCCTTCAACCATCACGGTGGCGGTGGTTTGGAATCATCGCCCGGAACTTTTCGCTTCATTGCCTAATCTGCGATTGGTGGCTTCCCTCGGAGCAGGCGTTGATCATATTCTTAGGGACAAATTACTCCCGCCAGATATGCCGGTTTCGAAAGTGATCAGTCATCACCTCAGTGGGCCGATGGCCAATTTCTGCATTGGTGCGGTGATGTACTTCCATCGTCAATTTGACAAGTATGCGGTTGATAAAGGGAATAGAAACTGGGACCAGCAGTTTGATCCGGAAATCCCGGTAAAAATTGGCATTTTAGGATTGGGGACGATTGGTCAGGAGCTGGCGAAAAGGCTGGTTGCACTAGATTTTGAAGTCGCGGGACTAAGTAGATCTCAGAAAAATATTCCAGGAGTTCAGTGTTTTGATGAGGAGGGAATAAATGACTTTCTTGCCGGCACGAACATGCTGATTTCTATGCTCCCTCATACGCCTGAAACCGAAGGAATGTTGAATAAGGAGTTATTCAATAAAATGCCAAAGGGCTCCTATCTCATCAATGTCGGCAGAGGCAAGCAACAAGTTGATGAGGACATTCTGGAATGCCTGGATAATGGTCAGCTAGCAGGAGCATTTCTAGATGTATTTCCTCAAGAACCACTTCCTCAGAATAGCCCCATGTGGGATCATCCTAAAGTTTTTATAACGCCACACATTGCAGTGGTGACCAAATTGGAGGCTGCAGTTCCTCAGATTGCTGAAAACTTCAAGCGATTAGAAAGAGGTGAGCCTTTGATCAACCTGATTGATAGAGAGAAGGGTTACTAGTAATCCTCTGGGTGATCTTATTTTTGCCTTAGATTTTTTACCTAAACACTGGAAATGTTGTTCTTGAATAGTGCCAGAACGGTCTTACTTGCTTTCTTGATTTTTCTGTCTTACTCTCTTGCAGCGCAGGTAGATTTTGAAGGTCCAGCCAGTCCAATATCCATATTGAATACCGCAGCAGATGAAAACTATCTCAGTATTAGTCCTGACGAGACGATTCTGAGTTTTTCCAGATTGAAGAGTGCTACTAATCAGGGAGCGATTTCAAATCCCGGGAATATATGGCAAGTTGAAATTGACTCAGTATTTGGTAGTGCCTATCAAATAGATGTTAATGATTCCACGATGCTCAATATATCACTAGGAGGGGTCGGTAAGGTCCATTACTTTGCCGAGATAGAAGCTAAGTACGGTACTCATTACACTAAAGTCTTTAGGTCCGAAAGAGGAAGCAAGTCGAAGAAGGAGGCTCAGATACCGTACCTGACGAATAAGAGCCCCTTTATATCAGGTAATATCTCAAAAGATGGGAACTACATGGTGTTGAGCCTTGAAGGAACTACCAGCTATGGCGTTGAGGATCTTTATGTTTGTCAGCGGCGTACTGATGGATCATGGTCCAGCCCAAAAAATTTGGGACCTGGTGTGAACACCGCTTTTCAGGAGTTTACCCCGTTTCTATTGGGTAATGACATCTTATATTGGTCCTCCAATGGAAGGTCGGGAGAAGGGAGCTTCGATATCTTCTTCAGCAAAAGGCTTGATGATACCTGGCAAAACTGGTCTCAACCGAAGGGGATAGGAAAGGAGATCAATACACAAGGAGCAGAGACTTCTTTTCAGGTGGCAGGGGATTATGCATATTTCGTTTCTACCCAGGATAGTGATGGGTATGGTGACGTAAAGAGGATCAAGTTGGCAGAACCTTTTGAGGAGAATGATTCGATCTCTTATGAGGAGAAACTCTATATAACCAGGACCATTTCGATATTAGATGAAAGTACAGGTGAACCAGTGCCAGCCTCTATTATCGTAAAGAGTCAGTCGATCGATTCTACATTTCAGGGTGCTAAAGCTGAGGTGAACTTGCTGGAGTTGGAGGACTTGACTCTTGAGGTCGAGGCTCCTAAATATTTCCCTGAAGGTTCAGTTTATACCTCTAGTGCCTTGGATACCTTGGAAGTAATTCAAATAAGGCTCAAGCCTTTGGTGGTAGGAGCTACCGTCAACCTTCAAAATGTGCTGTTTCAAAGGGCGACTACCGACTTTGTGGGTGGAAGTGAAAAGGAGCTGGAGCGAGTGGTAAAGATGCTTCAAGACAATCCGGATTTGAAAATTTTAGTAAAAGGTCATACCGACAATCGAGGTAATGCCGTCATGAATATGGACCTATCGCAGCGCAGGGCTCAAAAGGTGATGGATTTTCTAATAGAAAGCGGAGTGGAGGAAGAAAGGGTCTCCAGTCAAGGGTTTGGTGGGACGGTTCCCATAGCTTCTAATGAGGATGAGTTCACCAGGAAGCTGAATAGAAGGGTAGAGTTTACTGTCCTTGAACAGTAAACTCTTTTAATGATTTATATTGCTGCTAAGGCTGCGTCGTAGTTTGGCTCGTCTACTATTTCTGATACCAATTCAGAATATTTGACGTTACCATCAGTCCCTACCACTACTACTGATCTCGCTAGTAATCCTTTGAGTGGTCCATCAACCATCATCAAACCGTAGTTGCTGCCAAAATCTCCGCCATCTTTGAAAATGGATGCAGTGTGTACCTTATCGATTCCCTCAGCACCACAGAATCTAGCCTGTGCGAATGGTAGGTCTGCGGAAACACATACCACCTCAGTGTTATCTAGGCTTGCGGCTTTTTCGTTGAACTTTCTAACGGAAGTAGCGCATGTATCCGTGTCGATACTTGGAAATATATTGAGGATCACATTTTTCCCTTTCAAAGAAGAGAGCGTAAGATCACTTAAGTCATTTTTAGTGAGCGTAAAATCAGGAGCTGCAGAGCCATTGGCTGGTAGATCTCCTGAAGTATTTGCGGGTGTTCCTTTTAGTGTTACCTGTGACATGTGTTTGATTTTTTGATATAACCAGTTTAACTCGGGAAAGTTCCTAAAATCCTATGGCAGTATCATCTCCACGATTGACATCTGCAGCCCCTTCCAGTTGTCCGTCTTTTCTTATCAATATCGCGTCTACTTTACCCATTTTCCTTTGTCTGTCACTGAATACGTGACCCAACGCTTCCACTTCTCCTTTCACAGATTCCGAAATAGCATTGGGCTCCATCAATATCATATCTGGTAACCATTGACTGTGAAGTCTTGCGGCATTTACGGATTCTTGCATGGTCATGTCGTGATCAATGACATTCATGATTGTTTGGAATACGGAAGTGATTATTGTAGCTCCGCCAGGGGTTCCGGTAACCATGAATAGCTGCCCGTCTTTTTCAAGAATGGTGGGGGTCATACTACTTAACATTCTTTTCTCAGGAGCAATGGCGTTGGCCTCTGCACCAACTAATCCAAACATGTTGGGAACGCCAGGTTTAGCACTGAAATCATCCATCTCATTGTTGAGGAAAAAGCCTGCTCCTTTTACCATCACCTTGCAACCATAGTAACCGTTTAAGGTAGTGGTGACAGATATGGCATTTCCTTCAATATCAACAATAGAATAGTGTGTAGTCTGTACGCTTTCAATCACTTCTACTTTGCCTTCTTTTATATCCTGAGAAGAAGTCTTTTGGTCCATGTCAATGTCTGCATATCTATCTGTCAGATATTGATCACTTGTTAGTTCCTCTATTGGTACCTCGACAAAATCAGGATCACCTAGGTAGGTGGCTCTATCGGCATAAACTCTCCTTTCCAATTCCGTCTTGACATGAATCGTCTTGGCTTGGTTGTGGCCAAATCCCTTTATATCAAATTTTTCGGCACCCTTTAATAGTTGGACTACCGCCACACCTCCACTCGATGGGGGAGGCATAGAAATGATTTTATGTCCTCTGTAATCACCAACAACGGGCTCTCTCCAAACTGCTTCATAAGACTCAAGGTCTTCTGCTGTGATTAAGCCATTGCCTCTTTGCATCTCTTTCACAATTTGGTCTGCGACAATTCCTTTGTAGAAACCATCTCTACCTTTTTGTGCGATTTGTCCAAAAGTGGCAGTTAATTCCTCTTGCTTTACTGAATCTCCTTCAGCCCAACCACCTTCTTTGACAACCCAAGGAGTGTAACCAATATTGGCCTCATTGAAGTCTTCCTGCTTATCATTGAAATTGTCAGCTGCCAGCTTAGTCAAAGGGTATCCAAAGTAGGCCAATTGCGTGGCTGGTGCGATCAATTCCTCCCATGGAAGTGAACCATATTTTTGATGCAATTCCCACATGCCTGCTACGGATCCGGGTACGCCAGCGGCCAGGTGTCCAAAACGGCTTTTTTGTGAGATCACATTTCCTTCGGCATCCAGATACATGTCTCGTGATGCTGCTTTGGGAGCTTTTTCTCTAAAATCAAGTGAGGCTATATCCCCTTCATTGGTACGGATTACAGCAAAGCCACCACCACCAATATTGCCAGCTTCAGGGAATACCACTTGCAAGGCGAAATGGACGGCTACTGCAGCGTCAAATGCATTTCCTCCCTTTTTGATGATGTCTGCACCAATTTGAGAGGCCCGTGGGTGAGCAGAGACGACCATCGCAGAGTCTGCAAGTACTCCATTCGTTGGAGCTTTAGGAATTTCTTTAGTTTCGTTGGTTTCGCTCTGACAGGCGACAATTAAGACGCTCAAAACAAGCAGCAGATTTCTCATGATAAGAGGTTAGGTTCAGGTCAAATTTAGTGCACTTTGTACTTCACGATCTTGGTGCGTTTCTTCTTTCGATCCTTCTTACTGTCAAACCAACCATAATGTTTTCGGGGTTTTACAACCTTCACCTTATGCGAGGATCTGGAGCATCCGAAAGAAAAGACCATGAGTGCTATCATGATCATCAACATTACACCGTGTTTGGAATAGTACCTCATGCGCCACTGCAATACTAAGATTGAGTAGGAATAGAAACGAACAAAAAAATCATTTTATTCTTCCAATGAGAATGGTTATTGCCCTCTCTTCCGGATGAAAACTGAAAAAGAAAGTTTCTGAATTATATCTCTTTCGCAATTTTCTTCATTTCCTGGACTTGATTATCTGTTCCCATTTGATCAAATCCTCTCATCTCGATTTTGATATTACGGTATTCTGCATTCTTCTTGAAATCCTCTATGATCTCCACGATATCTGGATGAATGTAATGCGATCTCGTTGCATCAAATATCACTGAAGTATTGTCCGGTATATGGGCTACTGTATCGATCATATGAGCCTTACTCAAAAAAGTTAGATTCTCTGAAAGCTCCAATTGGAGTTTGTGCTCACCGTCTTCATCCTTATGTTTTTTGACCTCATAAGGCTTCTTGAAATTGTTGTAGAGGATTTGGAATATCCCTACTACAAGCCCTAGTACAATACCTTTCAGTAGGTCTGTGAAAATAATACCCAACACTGTGATCAGGAAAGGTATAAATACATCCTTACCTCCGGCTATCATCTGCTTGAAGATATCGGGCTTAGCTAGTTTGTATCCAACAATAATCAATATGGCAGCCAAACAGGCCTTTGGAACCATGTTGAGGATATCCGGAATAAGCACTACGCATATCAGAAGTAAAACACCGTGCATGATGGCTGAAAGTTTGGTCCTACCACCAGACTGAATATTCGCTGAGCTCCTTACAATTACTTGTGTAACGGGTAGACCTCCAATGATTCCAGAGAAGGTGTTTCCTACTCCTTGCGCTATCAATTCTCTGTTGGTGGGTGTTATTCTTTTCAAAGGATCCAGCTTATCGGTCGCTTCTACACAGAGCAAAGTCTCTAATGAAGCTACCAACGCGATTACGGCACCCATGATCAAGACATCAACCCGCAACAAGGCTGAAGGGTCAAATAGTGTAAACTGACCAAAGAAGTCTCCCATGTTATCAGAAACCTCGAGGTTAACCATATGCGATGCTCCTGAGATATGTAAGTTCGACCCAACGAAAGAAAGGTTCACAAGGATACTCGCAGTAACAGCTACAAGGGGCCCCTGGATAATCTGAAAAATTTTGATCTTCTTCATAAAAGGCTGTTCCCAAAGGATCAGGATCCCTATGGCGATGAGGAAGATTACCAGTGCTCCTATATAAATATTCTCCGGATAGAGAAAGATGTCCAGAATTTCCGTGAATGTGTTTTTACCGTCCTTTTGATCGAATCCTAAATCTCCTTCCGGATCTTCATCATAGCCAAAGGCGTGTGGTATTTGTTTCAGAATGATGATGATGCCAATTCCTGACAACATCCCTTTTATGACGGAAGAGGGGAAATAATAACCAATGATCCCAGCTCTTACAAATCCAAGTATGATTTGGAAAATACCGCCAACCACTACTGCTGCGAGGAATACCTGATAGCTTTCCAGGTCTTGAATGGCTCCAGCCACAATGACTGCAAGTCCGGCTGCAGGTCCACTCACACCGACTTGTGATCCACTGATGACACCTACTAGAATTCCACCAATGATACCCGCTATAATCCCTGCAAATGGAGGTGCTTCCGATGCCTGGGCAATACCCAAACAAAGTGGTACGGCTACAAGAAATACCACCAAAGAGGCGGAAAGGTCCGTTTTGAAGTTGCTAAATAATCCGGTGTTGTTACTGTTGTTTTCCATAAAATGAATGCTAGTAAATGATGTTATTGGATAAAGCAGAGAATACCGATAATAACACCGGATAAAAGAGAGGCCTTGAAGGTTTGAGACCATCCCCAACGCTGTTGGAAAGTAAATTGCAAAAGGCCCATTTGAGTATCCTTTCCTGCTTTTGCCTAAACTGAATCATATTAAGATTTAATGCCACAAATAAATATCATTAATGTATTCCTCCAAACAAAACAATTGTTTTCAGGTTGCCACGTATTCCATGTTACATATGACTTATTGCAGCGTTTACTATCTAACGAGGTTGTAAGTGACTCGTAATCAGCAATGAATATTGTCTCAATTAAACAAAAACAATAATGAAATTTTGGTCTTTTCGGGCGCTTTTCATAAATTCCAAACTGAACCTGAGACAACCTATTTTTAACGAGCGGCAATATGAAGAAGGCGGAATTCCTCACTCAAGAGGTTACGATCCCACGAGAACTTAGATCAATTACTATCAACAATACTGGAAATCTTTTCGAAGATTCAACCACAACTATTTCGTCAAGGCCTGCTGTAAGAAACAATAAACCCAAATCTGGACAAAAGGAATTTGGCATTGCATCCGCCATGGCCAAGACACTTAGAAGTTCATTGTCTCCCGGAATGTCAGCTATTTGTGAGTCATACGTTAGCGGTAGGCTAACCGCTCAGTTTCGCAACCTTGCCATGCAAGAAGACGGAGAACTTGGCCAAAGGCCTATGTGTCCGAGTAAGCATGGGCATTTGTTGAATGGGTTCGAGTTCAATACTACTTCGCCATATGATGAAATTTTTGGAGCGAAGTATTTTGTGAAGTCAGGTTCGAGAAGAGGACAAGTAATTCTTCACTTTCCTGCTTTTATCCCTGAGAAGACTTTTAAGAAACCAAAGGGAGCAACGAATTTCAAGATCAATGCTCGACTCGTAGCTATTTCTGATTATCACTTTGATCAAGGGACCAAGGAGTATTTGCCGCTAGATAAAGCCTGTCATGGGAAATATGGGTCCTACGAAAGTGCAATGCTGCCACTTTTGAAAATACCAACAGAGCCCATGACCGGTCAAGTATCTGTTGAAAATGTTCAAAAGATGACTGAAAACTCGGGCCTTTTTCTGGTGATGGCCGTGAGCTTTTACCATTATGAAAATGGCAAGTTCAACCACCTTTCGAAAGAAAGTGGAATGCAAATTAGAAGGGTTCTCTAACCAATCGGTACACTAAGTAGTTTGCCTATTGTGCAGACTTTTTCTCAAAGCCAATTAAATCTAAAACTATCAGATCATCGTCATCAAGGTGATGTGTTGGCCGATAAGGTATATGCCTCAACAGATTTTAAGATCTATGACTTTCTCAAATCAGAGAAAAAGTTCAATTGTACTTCGCAGTATCCTGAATTAAGGGATGTCGTCACAGACATTTTCCAAACATATGAATTAGCAGATCAGGATTTGATTCATGCTGCCCAATTGTTCTTCGAGAAATATGCATCCGAAATTTCCGGGATTCTAGGTCTCTATTCACTGCCTTATTGTTATGCCGGAGAAGCAGGAGCGAAGATTCTAACGCAATCTAAGTACCTGGTTGAAAACCCTGAGGTAAGGCTGAGAGAGACTGGGGAATTTCTTTTTGCGGTCTGTAGGACCAATGGATTTCAGGAAGAAGGAGATGGTCTTTTTCAAATTTTGAGGACCAGGCTCATGCATGCACACATACGTAGGGTTTCGAATCGCACTGATGAAATACCCGTCAATATTGAGGATATGCTGGGTACCAACCTGTCGTTTTCTTTAATCGTGATTAGGGGGTTGAAGAAAATGGGGATATACCCCAGTGATGGCGAGATATCCTCTTACATGTACTTATGGAAGTGCATTGGCCGTATGCTTGGGATTGCATCGGAGCTTTTACCGCAAAACAGTAAAGAGGCAAGTGTACTGGAGAGAAGTATCCGAAGGAGACAGTTTAGGGAGAATGATGACGGAAAGCAACTGACTAACTCACTGGTAGATTATTATCAGGGTAATCCATTCTTCCAAAACATTGAACCCGCTGAAGTGATTGCAGAATTTGTAGGGGAAGAAGTTGCTCCGATGATAGGATTGAAAAGAAAGCCTGGAATTACACGCTTGTCTTTGGATGCATTGAGAGTCAAAAATTACTTTTCGGACTTTTCCAGCCGAAACTTTGAGAGAGAGATGAGACGGATGGAACGATTGGCTAACTCGTAGCTGGGAATCTTATTGTCAAATTCTCCGTATCATTAAGGGATGAGGTTCTTACCAACCACCCTTCTGATTTTAATTACGTGCCTTTCGCTTTCAGCTCAAAGAATGACTGCCTCCAAGCACTTTGAAGCTGGCACTGAATGTTTTCAAAGGTCAGACTATGATTCGGCGCTTTACCATCTGAACAGATCCATTGTCTTAAGGAGAGAAGCAGATGCTTTTTATACCCGTGCTCTGGTTTATGAACAGCTGGGGGAGCAAAACCGAGCAATCGATGATTTTTCTTCGGCAATCGGTCTAAGAGATCCATTTCCAGAAGCCTACTTCAAGAGGGGTAAGCTATTTCTGGATAAAGGCGTTTACAGACAAGCTCTAAATGACTTCAATATTTTACTTAATCCGGATCAGGAAGCAGGAACTAAGGCGATCTTCTTCAAGATAGATCCAAGAGGTATTGACCAAGTGAAAGTTGGTAGTATGAGCACCATGCAACCAGCTGTAAAAGCGATGAGAGGGAGAACTTATCAGGCGCTGGGAGAGTATGATAAGGCAAAGAAGGATCTGAACGAAGCGATAGTCGAAGATTCATCTTCCCAGCATCTAGTGGCAAGAGCTCTATTGCATAAAGAATTAGGCGATTTGGAGGATGCGAAGAAGGACTTGCTTTGGTCAGTTGGGTTGGATTCGACCAATGAGGTGGCATGGTTCAATTTAGTTCTTTTGGACAATAGTATCATTTTACCAGAAGGACTTTCAAAGGACCCTTCATTTGGTCCGATGCTGGCCTACAGGGCTGTAGAAAGCTTTGAGAATGGGGATTTGGAACAGTCTGAAAAATTATTTAGGCGGGCAATTGACTTGGAACCAGAAAGCCCGGTGCTACTGCTGAATGCTGGGAAGCTCTACATGAAGAAAGGTGAGTATCTTTTAGCAAGAAATCACTTTTCAAAAGTGTTGGAATTGGATGAGACAAGGTTTGAGAGCTATTACCTGATCGCCAACACCTATTTCAGGGAACAGTCCTATGAAAAGGCTGCTGCCTATTACGAGCAATTTTTAGTAAGAGATAAGAGCAATGGTTCTGTTTGGTACAATGCAGGAAGTACGTATCTAGCGCTAAAGAATAAACAACAGGGTTGTAGGTATTTGGAAAGAGCTATAAGTCGGGGTATGAAAAGTGCTGAAAGTCTATTCCAAAGAAATTGCGACTCTAAATAGCCTTAATAGCCCAGAATATTCAGCATGGACTCATCCGTCTGTTCATCGGCAAATAGTTTGCTTTTCAATTTACCTTCTGAGTCTCTATCAATGATGACATGTTTTGGTGCCGGGATAAGACAGTGTTGAATACCACCATAACCACCCAATGATTCTTGATAAGCCCCGGTGTGAAAGAAACCAAAATACAACTTCTCCTTTCCTTCGATCTTAGGCATGAATACTTCATTGATATGGGCTTCCGAATCATAGTAATCCATGCTATCACACGTTAAGCCACCTATATTGACTTTGTGATGTTGATTGTCCCAATTGTTGATGGGTAACAAGATAAACTTCTCATTGGAGCCCCACACATCTGGAATATGAGTAATAAATGAGCCATCCATCATATACCAGAGTTCTTTATCGTTCTGAAGTTTCTGATCCAGGACAGAATAGATTGTGGCACCACTTTCACCTACAGTGTAACTCCCAAACTCGGTAAATATGTGGGGAGTGGGTACATGATTCTTTTTACAAATCCATTGGATGTTCTCAACTATTTGGCCGATCATGTAAGCATAATCGTACTCAAAGTGAAGGTTGTTCTTGATGGGGAAGCCACCACCAATATCTACTGAATCTAGTTCCGGGCACACTTTCTTGAGATCACAATACTTCTGGATGAATCGACTTAGTTCACTCCAATAATATGCCGTGTCTTTAATCCCAGTATTGATAAAGTAGTGCAGTACTTTCAATTGAGCTTTAGACTCTTTTATTTTCTCCTGATAGTATGGAATGATGTCATTGTAGCGAATACCTAATCGGCTGGTGTAGAAGGCAAAATTGGGTTCTTCATCGGCCGCTACCCTCATTCCCACTTGGAAATTGGCTTTGATATTATCTAGGTAGAAATCCAGTTCATTTAGATTGTCAAGAATTGGGATGCATTTTTTGAAGCCATCATTGATGATATCGGCAACTCTCTCCAGGTAGAGCGGTCTTTTAAAACCATTGCAAAGGATGTAGGTGTCTTTCGTAATATGTTTCTTCTCCTCCAGTTTTTGTACGATGGGGATGTCAAATGCGGAAGAAGTCTCAATATGCGCTCCACACTTTGAAGTCTCCTCCATTATGAATGAGAAGTGAGATGATTTGGTGCAGTAGCAGTAGAAATAGTCACCCTCATAATTATGTTTGGCGATGGAAGCTTTGAAGAGATCTTTTGCCTTAAAAATATTCTCTGATACTTTGGGGAGATACGTGAGCTTGAGTGGAGTGCCATACTTTTCTATGACTTCCATGAGATCAATATCATGAAAGAACAAATTGTTATTATCAGTCTTGAACTCCGGGGTGGGGAAGTAAAAAGTTTGATCTATTAGGTCGGCGTAAGACTTCATTCTTTAGTTAGATGACCAGTACACAATAGGCTGCAATTATCGTAGATATATTTCTATTTCTATCAGTCCGTTTCGCTAAGAAATTCACTTGAAAATTATTCAAAAAAAGTCCTTTCCAAATACTTAATTTTGGCCACATTTTTAAAGAACCCAAGAATGAGTATCCCAGTAAAAATTTTAGACGAAACTGCTCCTCTGGAAGCCGTTGTTTTGGGTACGGCCAAAGATATGGGTGGGGTTCCTAGCCTGAACAAGACTTATGACCCGAAATCAAGGGAGCATATAGTTGCGGGCACTTTTCCGGTAGAAACAGATCTGGTGAAGGAGATGGAATCCGTAAAAGAAGTCTTTGAGAAGCACGGAGTGGAGGTTTACAGACCAAAATCCTTGGAAAACCTCAATCAGATTTTCTCAAGAGATATTGCCTTTGTTGTGGGAGAAACACTCGTAATACCGTGTGTGACGCAAGAGAGGAAACTAGAGTCTGATGGGATAGACCATATCACTGGCAAGATTGAAAATGTATTGTTGCCAGATGAACATCTTTTCATGGAGGGCGGAGATATTATGCCCTGGAAAGGAAAGCTTTTTGTCGGATACTCTAAGGAGGAGGACTTTTCTAAATACACCGTCTCCAGGACTAATGAAGACTCACTTAACTATTTGCGAGATACATTCAAGGATTGGGAAGTGCATGGTTTCGAGTTAAACAAATCAGATGATGATCCCAAAGAGAATGCACTTCATTTAGACTGCTGCTTTCAGCCAGTTGGTCATGACAAAGCGGTGATTTATCCTGGAGGTTTTAAGAACGAAGAAGATGTAGCCTATCTAACTGATCTTTTTGGACCTGAAAATGTATTTGAGATCACGAAGGATGAGATGTATGAGATGAACTCAAACTTCTTCTCAATAAGTCCTGAAGTGGTCATTTCGGACAGTAGCTTCCATAGACTGAATGATCAACTTCGTCGATGGGGCATTACTGTTGAAGAAGTGAAATACCGAGAAGTCGCTAAGATGGAAGGTTTATTAAGATGTACTACTATGCCATTAAGAAGGAGATATGTATAGTCAGATAACTGATTCAATCTTCATGGTGAGACCTATCCAGTTTCACCGCAATGACCAGACTGCTGTCAATAACTACTTTCAGCATGAGATCGATGGGGTCTCCAATGACGAAGTGCAGGAAAGAGCCTTAGAGGAATTTGACCTGTTCGTAGATAAACTTCGACTCAATGGAGTTCATGTGGAGGTCTTTAATGATATCAATTCAAGTGAGACCCCTGATTCTATTTTTCCTAATAACTGGCTCACCATGCACGACGATGGTGTGATATTGACCTATCCTATGTTTGCTGAAAATAGGAGGAAGGAGAGGAGAGAGGATATCATCGAGCATCTTGCGAAAAGCTTTTTTGTGAGCAAAATAGAGACCTTTGCGGGATGGGAAGAAAGTAATGAATTTCTTGAGGGAACGGGTAGCATGATTTTAGACCGTCCCAATAGGATTGTATATGCGGCTGTTTCGGACCGTACATCAGTTGAAGTGCTGAAGGACTTCAATGAAAAAATTGGATACACACCTGTTACTTTTTCCGCTATGCAGACGGTAGAGGGCGAGAGAAAGCCCATTTACCATACGAACGTGATGATGTCAGTAGGTGAGAACGTGGCAGTGGTTTGCCTGGATTGTATTGATGATGCCGTGGAAAGAGCGAAAGTGGAATTTCACTTGAAAAAGACCGGTAAGGAGATCGTCAGGATCACGGAAGATCAAGTAAACAATTTTGCGGGTAATGTGCTTCAAGTACGAAATGCTAATGGTAAGCCCATCATTGTAATGTCTGAAGCAGCCTATACCTCTTTTACTTCTAAACAGAAGAAGGCGTTGGAGAAGCATGGACATTTACTTTATTCACCGATACCTACTATAGAAAAATATGGAGGAGGAGGCGTACGCTGCATGATGGCTGAAATCTTTCTGCCCACTCCAACCTTAAAATCGCATTTTGCTTGATGAATTTAGAAATTGAAATCAAGGAGGCGCTAAAAGAGGCGTTCCTTCATGTTTATAGTGCTGAAGTACAAGTCGATGACCTGAGTCTGCAGCCAACAAAGAAAGAGTTCAATGGGACCTACACTTTTGTTGTATTCCCGTTCTTGAGAACGTCCAAGAAAAAGCCGGAAGATACAGCCACTGATTTAGGTCAATTCCTGGTTGATAAGTGTATAGCAATTACCGGCTTCAATGTAGTGAAAGGCTTTCTGAATCTGGAAATTGCTTCAGCTGCGTGGATAGAAGTACTGAATGCCATAAGAGGAACTTCGGAATATGGTAAAGCGGGTGCTAATGGACAAAAAGTGATGGTGGAGTTTTCTTCTCCTAACACCAATAAGCCATTGCATTTAGGTCATCTGAGGAATAATTTTTTAGGTGATAGTGTGTCCAGGATTTTATCGCATGCTGGTTATGATGTGATGAAAGTAAACCTTGTCAATGATCGAGGCATACACATCTGTAAGTCGATGTTGGCTTACGAACGATTTGGCAAGGGTGAGACTCCCGAAAGCGCAGGTATAAAAGGCGATCATCTGATAGGTAAATACTATGTGAAGTTCGATCAGGAGTATAAGAAAGAGATTGAAGAGATGGTATCGGAAGGAACCGATTCGGAGGAGGCCAAAAAAACCGCTCCTTTGATGTTGGCTGCTCAAGAGATGTTAAAACAATGGGAAGATGGTCAAAAAGACACAGTAGCGCTTTGGGAGAAAATGAACGGCTGGGTTTATGATGGCTTCGACCAGACCTACGATACCATGGGCATCAAATTCGATCGATTGTATAAAGAGTCGAATACCTATTTGCTTGGAAAGGACATTGTTGAGGAAGGTCTGAAAAAGCAGGTCTTTTTCACCAAAGAGAATGGCTCAGTTTGGGTTGATTTAGCCGAAGATGGCTTGGACGAAAAACTCGTCCTTCGAGGTGATGGTACAGCTGTATACATGACCCAGGACATGGGTACTTGTGATCATAAGTACGAGGACTTTGCATTTGATAAGTCCGTTTATACTGTCGGTAATGAGCAAGATTATCATTTTAAGGTACTCTTCTCGATCATGAAGAAGCTTGGTAGAAGTTACGCTGATGGCCTTTATCACCTTTCTTATGGTATGGTGGATCTACCGACTGGTAAAATGAAGTCAAGAGAAGGTACAGTTGTGGATGCTGATGACTTGATGCAAGAGATGTTTGACACTGCGGAAAGGCAGACCAAGGAATTGGGTAAAATTGATGGACTGGATGAAGAGGAGGCAAGTAATCTTTATCGGGTGCTAGGGCTCGGAGCGCTGAAGTATTTTCTGCTGAAGGTAGACCCTAAGAAGCGAATGCTTTTCAATCCTGAGGAGTCCATAGAATTTCAGGGAAATACCGGGCCATTCATTCAATATACCCACGCCAGGATTTCGGCCATTTTAAGAAGGGCTGAACAGATGAATATTCAAGTAGGTTCTATTGCTAAGGATTTAAAAATCTCTTCTTATGAGGAGGATATTATTTATAATTTGAGTCAATATCCAAAGACGGTTTTAAGTGCGGCAGAGTCTTATTCTCCTTCTATGATAGCGCAATACGTGTATGATTTGGCAAAGTCCTATAACAGCTTCTATCAGGAGCTACCGATTTTCAATGAGGACAATAAAGATATCATGGCAATGAGAGTGGCCATTTCTAAGTCTACTGCCACCGTCATCAAATCGGCGATGGCCTTGTTGGGGGCTGAAGTGCCAGAAAGGATGTAATATGGCGGCAGTATCTCATTGGATATCGGCATTTAGGCTTAGGACACTTCCTCTGGCATTTTCATGCATCCTAATGGGAACTTTCGTGGCAGCTCAAGAAGGCTTTTTCAGTTGGGGGGTGTTGACTCTTTCTTTAGTTACAACTCTTTTCCTCCAAATCCTCTCCAATCTGGCTAACGATTATGGAGATAGTGTCTCCGGAGTAGATAGCGCAGAGAGAGAAGGTCCAAGTAGGGCCGTTCAGGATGGTAAAATTAGCTCTTTGGCTATGCGAAATTCCCTATTCGTGTTTTCTGGCCTCTCATTTATCTCAGGGTCTATTTTGTTAATATTATGCTTTGGCCTTAGTTCTATCTACACGCTGATTTTTCTATTGATTGGTTTTGGAGCCATCGCAGCAGCAATTAAATATACGGTAGGCACCTCACCTTATGGGTATGCAGGTTTTGGGGATTTTTTCGTACTGGTATTTTTTGGATTGGTGGGCGTTGCAGGTAGTCACTTTCTGCATGCTCATCGTATTAGTGAATTAGTTTTCCTGCCGGCCATAAGCTGTGGACTCCTGGCAGTAGGCGTTTTGAATGTTAATAATATCCGTGATATAGAATCTGATCGCAAGGCGGGTAAGAAGTCGATACCAGTAAGAATAGGAAAGACTAATGCGCTCAGATATCATGTGTTGCTTATCGCTATTAGCTGGATCCTGGTATCTGTTTATGTGATCCAGGTTTATGAATCAGCCTGGAATTTTCTATTTGTCATTACACTCCCATTTTTCCTTGTTCATCTCAGTAAAATGCTGAAATCACAGAGTGCCAAGGATATAGATCCTTTGCTGAAGCAACTGGCCATATCGACTATGTTTTTTGTGCTTTCTTTTGGTATAGGTCTTTTGATTTGAGTCTGGCTTTTTCTTAACTTGATGGTTCTTAAAGCCGATCCATCATGATGAACAAAATCCTCGTTCCATTCGATTTTTCTGAAGTAGCTATGAATGCCCTAAAGTTTGCCGGTGAAATGGCCAAACGCTCAGGCTCTTGCAAATTGGTTATTCTAAATGTTATCGAACATCCAACACCATCTTCCTTCAAGACCATGGGTGTGACGGACTATGATCCGATGGAAGTTATTTATATCAAAAAGCTCATAGAGACAGTAAAGTCAAAATTGGATGCGCTTGAAAATGGCAATGACCTTGGTGATGTAGATACAGTTCATAAGATCAAGATAGGAAACCCTTATCGTGAGATAGGTAATGAGATCAGCGAAGAGAATGCAGATTTGGTTGTGATGGGCACTTCGGGATCTTCTGGCCTGGAGGATTACCTCGTCGGATCCAATGCCGAGAGGGTAGTGCGAACTGCAAAGTGTCCGGTGATTACCATGCAGGAACCTACCTCAGTTGCGGAGATTTCAGATATTGTATTTGCTTCCAATTTCCATGATGTCAAGCCTAACTTTGTAGATCATATCTTGAAGCTGCAGAGCCTGTTTGATGCGGAGCTGAAGATTGTGAAAATCAATACCCCGGCTAACTTCACCACTACAAGACATGACCAGGAAATTCTGGACGATTTTGTAAAGAGGTTTGAGATCGAGAACTACACCACATCGATTTATAACTATAGCAACGAAGAGGATGGTATCGTAGCTTTTGCGGAGGATATAGATGCTGACATGATTGCTTTAGGTACTCACCAAAGAACAGGTCTGGGACACTTCCTTAGTGGCTCAATTGCGGAAGATGTGGTGAACCACGCTAAGCGTCCTGTATGGACCTTGGATTTGGATGCCTAACAACTAATTTTTCCGATTCCTACATGTACTTTTGCGGCCTTGCGTACCAGTAAGGTTCGCTTCTAATTATTAATTCATTCTAACAATGGTGCCGAGGCATATTCGGTATACATACTATGTCTAAGCTGAAAATAGCAGTTCAAAAGTCAGGACGATTAAGTGAGGATACACTCAAGCTTTTTAAGGAGTGTGGCATAAAATTCAATAATGGGACGAAGAAGCTAAAAGCGGTTTCATCCAACTTTCCAGTGGAGTTTCTGTTTTTGAGAGATGATGATATCCCAGGTTATGTGGAAGATGGAATAGCTGATTTGGGAGTAGTGGGGCAGAATGTCCATATTGAAGCGGCCAAGGACATAGAAGAAGTTAAGACGTTAGGTTTTTCAAAGTGTCGATTGTCATTGGCAATACCCAGAGAAGAGGAATATTCAGACATATCCTTTTTTCAGGATAAAAGCATCGCAACAAGCTATCCGGTTATTCTCAATACCTACTTGAAATCTAAAGGAGTTGATGCCGAAATTCAGGAGATAAGTGGTTCTGTTGAGATTGCTCCAGGTATTGGCTTAGCTGCCGGTATACTGGATATCGTAAGTTCAGGAAGTACACTCATGAGCAACGGGCTCAAAGAGGTAGAGGTGGTGATGAAATCTGAGGCTACGATGGTGGCTGGAAAGGATCTTGATGAGGAGAAGACAAAACTGCTGAATGATCTGATTTTCCGCATTGACGCAGTGCTGGAAGGGCGAAACAATAAATATGTATTGCTAAATGCGCCAAACGAGCGCATCGATGACATACTCCAACTGCTGCCGGGCATGAGAAGCCCCACAGTAATACCATTGGCTAGCGAGGGTTGGAGTTCTGTACATTCTGTAATCAATGAGGACGAGTTCTGGGTTAACATAGAAAAGTTGCGTGCCGCCGGTGCTGAAGGCATTTTGGTGGTGCCCATCGAGAAAATGATCAGGTAAGGATGAAGACCTACGATAGGCCGAAAGAGAAAGAACTTAGGGAAATACTGACTCGACCAGTAAAGGATACCGAGCAGATTGAGAAGATAGTAATGCCCATTCTTGATAAGGTAAGAAGAGGAGGGGACCATGCACTGCGCAAGTGTGCGCTGGAATATGATCATGTGACGTTAAAAGATCTTTGGGTTTCTGAAAAGGAAATTTTGGAAGCGCGCGATCAAGTTGATGAAGATCTCAAAGAAGCCATTAAAATCGCTGCTAAGAATATCACAGAATTCCATGAAGCTCAGAAAGTGGATGATCTGGAGATGGAGGTGATGCAGGGTGTGGTTTGCTCCAGAAAATCTGTTCCCATTCAGCGAATAGGTCTTTATGTACCAGGTGGAACAGCGCCTCTTTTTTCTACCGTCCTCATGTTGGGGATACCTGCAAAGATTGCAGGATGTAAGCAGATCATCTTGGCCTCACCGACCAATAGACTGGGGAAGCTAAACCCCGTTATTCTGTATACAGCTGATCTGATTGGTATCAAAAAAATATTGAAGGTGGGAGGGGCGCATGCCATTGCGGCTATGGCGTATGGCACAGAAAGCATAACCTCCGTTGATAAGATATTTGGTCCAGGTAATCAATATGTTACAGCGGCTAAGCAATTGGTAGCTAAGGACAGTGCTGCTATCGATATGCCGGCCGGCCCATCTGAAGTGATGGTTGTAGTAGATGAGAAGGCTGATCCTGACTTTGCTGCAGCGGATTTGTTGTCTCAGGCTGAGCATGGTGTAGATAGCCAGGTGGTTTTGGTTGCTACTTCCAAAAATAGTGTTGAGGAAATTGAGAAGTGTGTGGCGAACCAGCTCAAAACGCTTCCAAGAAAAGACATAGCCAAAGAGGCACTAAAGCACAGTGTTTCCATAGTACAACCTGATTTGAATGCTATGCTGGATGTAATCAATGAGTATGGTCCGGAGCATTTGATTATCAACCATAAAGAGTCTAAAAAACTGCTGAAAGGAATTGTGAACGCCGGATCTGTTTTCATTGGTCCATACACCCCTGAGTCAGCAGGAGATTATGCCTCAGGTACGAATCATACGTTACCCACAAATGGCTGGGCAAAGTCTTACTCCGGTGTGTCGCTGGAGAGCTTTCAAAAGAAAATCACTTACCAGGAGATTTCTAAAAAAGGGATCAAAGCATTAGGGCCCGTCATTGAAAAAATGGCGGCGGCGGAGCAGTTGGATGCACATAAGCAGGCGGTGACCATTAGACTAAATTCATTAAAGAAATGAATGTGAGGGATTTAGTTCGCCCTCATTTACTGGGAATAAAAGCATATTCATCAGCTAGGGATGAATACGACGGTCATGAAGGCGTATTCCTGGATGCCAATGAAAATCCCTTTGATGATGCGCATGATTGGAATCGCTATCCGGATCCGTACCAACGAGAGTTGAAGTCGGCCATCGCGAGTGTGAAGGAGGTAGGTGTTGAGAACATTTTCATAGGACTAGGGAGCGATGAGCCTATCGATTTGCTTATCAGAGCCTTTTGTGAGCCTGGTAAGGATGGAATTTTAATCTTACCACCTACTTATGGGATGTACAAGGTGTCAGCTGACATCCAAAATGTCAAAGTGGAGGAAGCGCTATTAAGGGAGAATTTTCAGCTGGATCTTCAAGTGATTGAGAGAAAACTGAATAAAGCTACTAAGATCGTCTTCGTTTGCTCACCCAACAACCCCACTGGCAATACGATGAACCGAGAGGATATTGAGAAGTTGCTGGAGATTGCTCCTGGCTTGGTAGTAGTAGATGAAGCTTATATTGATTTTACTACAGAGCCTTCCTGGACGAAAAGTTTGGAGCATCATCAAAACCTTGTGGTTTTACATACCTTGAGTAAAGCATGGGGATTGGCCTCCATCAGGCTTGGTATGGCTTTCGCGAATGAGCAAGTAATCAAAATGCTCAATCACATCAAGCCTCCTTATAATGTTCCTGGCCCGGTACAGCAGCTGGCACTGGAGGCCATTAATAACCATCAGGATGCGAAGAAAAGTGAAGTGGCTCATGTGTTGCAAGAAAGGGAGCGATTATCACCAAAGCTCAAGGAATTGAATGGAGTATTAGAGGTGATTCCAAGTGAGACCAATTTCTTCCTGGTAAGATTCGAAAATGGTAAGAGTGTCTTTGATGAACTTATCAATAGAAAAGTGGTCGTAAGGGATCGATCTAAGCAGCCACTTTGTGATGGCTGTCTAAGGTTGACCATTGGGACTCGCGCGGAGAATGACCGACTTTTAACGGAACTTGAAAACATATTGTCTTAATGAAGCAGCCAATACTCTTTATTGATCGTGATGGTACCATCATTTCAGAGACAGAGGATGAGAAGCATGATAAGGTAGAAAAGATTCACTTTCTGCCTGAGGTAATGCACTACTTGAGGAAAATTAGGGTTGAGTCGAATTATCTCTTTGTCTTGGTTTCCAATCAGGATGGCTTAGGCACAGCTGATTATCCAAATGAAGACTTTTATCCTCATCACGATTTAGTCATGAGAACACTGGAAGGGGAGGGGATCACCTTCGATGCTGTCCACATTGATGAGCACTGGGAAAAGGACAATCATCCAAATCGGAAACCCGGGATTGGCATGCTGACTGGCTATCTTAATGGTGAATATGATATCAAGAACTCCTATGTAATAGGTGATCGGGTGACAGACGTTCAACTGGCCAGAAACTTAAGTTGCCAGGCCATCCACATCTCGAAGGAGGTGAAAACGGATGCTGAGCTGACTATTGATCATTGGAAAGAGATCTACAAATTTCTCATTTCTAAAGACCGAACAGCTCAAGTTCATAGAAAGACCAAGGAAACTGATATCCAGATTTCTTTGAATTTGGACGGCAGCGGAGTAGCCAATTGCGATACTGGTATTGCCTTTTTTGACCATATGCTGGATCAATTGGGCAAGCACGGAGGGGTAGACTTGGATGTGAAGGTAAAGGGTGATCTGCACATCGATGAGCACCATACCATTGAAGATACGGCCCTTGCCCTGGGAGAGGCCTTCTTGGAAGCGCTTGGGGATAAGAGAGGTATTCAGAGGTATGGTTTCCTTTTACCTATGGACGAGGCTTTGGCACAAGTAGCGATCGATTTTGGAGGCAGGCCATGGTTGGTTTGGGAGGCAGCGTTCAACCGTGAGAAAGTAGGAGAGATGCCTACGGAAATGTTCTTTCATTTCTTCAAGTCATTTTCTGATACAGCAAAGTGCAATCTGAATGTGAAGGTAGAAGGAGATAATGAGCATCACAAGATAGAAGCCATATTCAAAGCCTTCGCCAAAGCCATCAAAATGGCGATTGCTCGTGAAGCGTCGGAGATGGGGAATCTACCCAGTACAAAAGGGGTTTTGTAAACAAAAAAGGCTCCCAAAAGGGAGCCAATTATCTATTCCACAACAACAAATCTTGATCAGCCTAGCACGATATCCTTTTTCATGAAAGGCTGATTGTAATAACGCTTACCAGTCGCCTTGTACAAGGCGTTGGCTAGTGCACCCATGATCGGTGGGAGAGAAGGTTCTCCTAATCCGGTAGGGTCTATGCCATTATTGATAAAATACGTTTCGATCTCCAATGGAGCTTCTCTTTGCCTAATCAGACGATAACGATCGAAGTTCTGCTGCTCAGGAGAGCCGTCTTTGAACGTCAACTCACTAAACATGGCATGCCCGATACCATCCACAATACCTCCTTCGATCTGATTCTTCGCAGCTTCAGGGTTCACCACAATACCGCAATCCACGACACACCATACTTTCTTGACGCGAGGTGTGTTGTTCTGCATTTCGATATCCAGTACCTGCGCCACATAAGAGTTATGGCAATAATATGCGGCTACACCCCGACTGATTCCAGGCTTGTCTGTACCCCAATCGGCTTTTTCTTTCACCTCTTTCAGTACGCCAGCATATCGCTCCGCATCATAGTCATTATCCTCACCTACCGGATTGTTTATGGCCCTATCGAAAAGCTCCAATCGGAAATCAATAGGATCCTTACCCGCAGCCTCTGCCACTTCATCCAGGAAGGTATTTTCAATACCCGCCATGAAATTGGAGCGAGGAGCCCTCCAGGCGCCTCCAGAGATATTGGATTCTACTCCTTCATTTTCCGCCAGGTAGTTGTCTACAGTACCCGCGGGGTATCTGTTTTGGAAAACAGGACTACCGTGGATACCTGCTCCTTTCACATGGAAAGCTGTGAGGTTGTTGTCCTTATCCAGGGCTGCACGGTATTTCACTTGATAGGCTGGGCGATAAGTACCCTGGGTCATATCGTCTTCTCTGGTATAAACCAGTTTGATGGGCGTTCCCACTTTCTGAGAAATAGCAGCAGCTTCTAGTCCAAAGTTTCCATAAAGTCTCCGGCCAAATCCACCACCCATTCTGGTCATGTCGATGGAAATGTTTTCCTCCGGCACACCTAATAGACTTGAAAGGCTTTTGCTCATATACTCAGGTGTCTGAATAGGGCCAAGCAACTCAGCCTTTCCTTCTTTCACATCTGCAAAGAAGTTCATGGGCTCCATGGTATTGTGAGCCAGGAACGGGGCGGAGTATGTTCTTTCGATCACTTTCTTCGCTTCTGCAAAGGCTTTGTTGGGGTTGCCGTTTTCTCTTGCCGCTTCGGACGTCTTATCCAATGCTTTCGCCAGCTGGGCATTATGATCAGCGCTGCTTTCAGCTGGTGTGTCCTGCGTCCACTCCACTTTCAGTGCCTTTTTAGCTTTCATCACTTGCCAGGTAGACTTACCAACGACAGCCACCAATTCGGTAAAGGCGTTGGTGTCTGACCATTGCTTTTCTTCCGGTGCTGTTTGGACCGTAACCACGTCTGTGATGCCGGTTACTGCTTTAGCTTCCGCATCATCAATGGATTTGATCTTCATGCCAAAGGCAGGAGGGTGTACAATCATGGCTATTTGCATGCCCTCTCGCTTTACGTCCATACCATAAAGCGGCTGACCTGTTACGATTTTGGGAGCATCTACATTCTTCTTGCTTTTGCCTATGATCTTGAAGTCCTTAGGGTCCTTCAGCTGCACATCAGTAGGAACTTCTAATCCGGCAGCAGCAGTTGCCAATACTCCATAACCTGCTGATTTACCAGAGCTGTGTTTTACCACACCATTTTCTGTAGTCAATTCTGTCACTGGAACTTGCCATTCCTTAGCGGCTGCTTCCATCAGCATTCTTCTGACAGTAGCGCCGGCTGTTCTCAGGCTTGTCCATCCTTGTCTGATGGACTGGCTACCCCCGGCTAATTGACGCGTGTATTTTGAAATGTCGTAAGGTGCCTGCTCCACGATCACATTTTTCCAATCAACATCTAGCTCCTCAGCGATGATCATGGGCATGGAGGTCTTCACATTTTGACCAATTTCAGGGTTGGGGGAGAAAATCGTCACTACCCCATTATCACCGATCTTGATGTAGGCGTTCATGTCTACCCAAGTCTCTGGGATACCGAGTACTTCGGCCTGCTCAGGAGCACAGCTCTGGAGCCAACTCACGCCCATCATGATACCACCACCTGCCATGGCCGATACTTTCATGAAAGACCTTCTGTTATATTTTTCTTTTACTAAAGTCATGATTTCGGGTTTTCAGTGATTAGCTCAATTTTGTTGCGGCCGTTTTGATGGCAGCTTTGATCCTGGTGTAAGTACCACATCGGCAGAGATTGCCATTCATGGCAGATTCTATTTGCTGATCAGTAGGACT
The DNA here is from genome assembly GCA_964653795.1 of uncultured Roseivirgaceae bacterium. Taxonomy (GTDB): domain Bacteria; phylum Bacteroidota; class Bacteroidia; order Cytophagales; family Cyclobacteriaceae; genus JAWPMT01. The sequence goes on from CAZZHO010000033.1 coordinate 27,272, forward strand.
AGGATTTGTGGCAAGAAAGGAAGCCGCATTCATGATTTGGCCAGCCTGGCAATAGCCGCATTGAGGGACATCATGTTCCAACCAAGCTTGTTGAACGGCATGCTCCGCCTCCTTGGCTTTTTTAGACAATCCTTCGATTGTGGTGATTTCACCATCTTTCAAAGCTGATATTGGAAGCTGACATGATCTTACAGCAGTTCCATTGAGATGGACTGTGCAGGCTCCGCACTGTGCAATTCCGCAACCAAACTTCGTTCCAACAAGATCAAGCTCATCTCGAAGTACCCACAGCATGGGAGTATCTGGATCAACGTCCACCTGTTGGGAGGTGCCATTGACCTTTACAGTAAATTGTGCCATTATGAATTTTTAGTATTGGTAATTGAAATTTAAACAATCTATCCCCCAGATACTAGTCCCTGATTTTGATTGCTGTTTGAAAGTGACGGACGGCTCGTTGCTCCTTGTGAAAGGTCTAGTCTTCCAGGGCCAGTCGGAACTTAAGACTTGCGGACACGATAAATTGATCTGAGGAGATAAAGGAAACTTCCTCTCGTTCGTCTCCAAATTTGATCACATTCAGTGCCCAGTCGAATTTATCTTCCTCTCTAAATAGACGATAAGCACTTCCTACCCTGTAGCCCATTTTAATGTTAAGGACTAACCATTTGGTGAAATAATATTCTCCATAGAGACTTCCCTGGTTGACGCTTCTTTGTACATAAAAGTCACCTAACCCTGGCTGCTTGTAGGTTTGAAAAATGCCAAGAAAGTGGATGCCTGTGAACAATTTCTTATTGTGTTGATAGGCAAAATTGGCTGTAGCAGGTAAAACACCCGAGAACCTGATTTTTGGTGATATTTCCCAATCAATACCAAACAGGGGTGTCACCACAACTCCTGCAAACTCTCGATTGGTGTAGAATCCAATTTGGTAGGAGGCATTCTCCTTTTTTGAGTAAGTATATAAGCTCGCTAAGCCAAATTGGTAATCGCTACCTTGAATAGCCAGTTCGTCACTATTGAATCGGTTGATGCCCAATATTAAAAGCGACTTACCGTTTTTCAACTGCTTCTGAAAACCAGCATTGAATGTGACGTTCCTGATGGTGTATTCCGATTCAGGGTCTCGAATGTCAGCACCATCCAGCATCACACCGGTAAGGATCACATCTTTTGATGGTAAGGGTATTGGGGCTTGTAAAGTGGTATTGAAGGAAGTGTAGCGATCATAGTTGCCTTTGTTGAGCCCCTCAAAGTACTCAACCGATAGCAGGTCGATATATCCTTGACCCATAATTGGCCAGGATAACACGCCTAAGATGAGTGACAATAAAAGTTTAGACGAGGGTTTACGCAAACCCCCAGGAATCATAGACCTGTACTCGGGTCCACAGGTGCTTGTTTTCCTCTATGTATTGAAGGTGAGCCTCATGCTTTTGGTAAATATCCTGATCTTCTTTTGAGTCGAAAGTCACCACTAAACACACATGATAGCTGTTGTCTACTACTTCTCTTGGTGTGCCAGCGGGCTCGCCCAGGTGGATACTTTTAATCACATCTACCTGCGATAAGAAGTTTCTGGTGCCCTCTACAAACTGCTTCTTCTCTTCTTTATTATCAGGGTTCTTTAGCCAGAAGAAAACCGTATGAACAAATCTTCCATTTAAAGAGGGTTGGGCTTTTGCCGCAAAGGGTACTAATCCGGCCAGCAAGGAGCTTCCAATAGCTTTTTTAAGAAAGGATCGGCGTTTGTTTAGGTTTTTCATGTGTAAAGAGGTTACTTTCTTTTTGTATGTCCACAATTTTATGAAAATCAATTCAATCCCAACCATTCAATCCTGCTTCATTCTGATAATTTCATTGTTGTTATTTTCCAGTTGCGGTGAAACTTTTGATGAAGGAAAGTACAAAGAGGAATTAGCAGTTTGGACCAAGACCAGAATGCAAAAACTAAAAGCGGAAGAAGGTTTCCTCAACTTAGCGGGCCTTTATTGGTTTGATCAGGGAGAATATATTCTAGGATCGGATAGTACTTCCCATTTAGTTTTTCCTACCTCTTTTCCTGCTAAGTTTGGTTCAATATTCGTAGCTGGAAATCAGGTGATTTTCACACCAACAGTTGAAGGATTTACAATTGAAAGTGATCCGTTGGAGCAAACCACTATGATATATGATGAAGAGGAGGAGATTGTGAGCACCATCGAATATGGTTCCTATAGATGGTTTGTAATCAAAAGAGGAAGTGACTTGGGTATTCGGCTCAAGGACTATGATCATCCCTTACTCCAAGAAGAAATCTCGATACACCGGTATCCAGTTAATTCTAAGTGGAGATTTGAGGCTGAATTTGTAGCCTACGATGCTCCCCGAACCATGACACTCCAGAATATCACTGGCCAGCAGGTTGAATATTCGGTTCCTGGTAAACTGGTGTTTAATATTGAGGGTGTATCTTATAGTATCGATCCAATTATGGAAGGGGAGGAGTACTTTTTGATTTTCTCAGATGAGACCAGTGGAATTGCTACCTACGGGTCTGGTCGATATATGTATGCAGATAGATTGGAGGAAGGGAGATTGGTTGTGGATTTCAACAAGTCTTACAATCCACCTTGCGCATTTACAGATTATGCGACTTGTTTAATTCCCCCGCCAGAAAACCGTATTCAATTGGCTATCGAAGCGGGGGAAAAAGATTATCATTTATGAGGTCAACTATTTTCTCTCAGGTAATTCAGTATTGATCACTTTGCCATTTTTGACTTCACCGTAGTAAATGACATTGTAATATCCTTTGTACCTTTTGATAGATTCATGAAGTTGAGCGACGTTTTCGCTTCTTATCTTCACTCCTTTATTTTCACCTTGTCTACGCAGTTCGATATAGTATCCTGCTTTTAGTTTAACGGGTGTAGTTGCCGGTCTTGCCAATACTCTTCAGTTTAATGTGAATAATTAAATTATCAATTTCCAAAATACACTTCATTGGTAACAACATGTTTTACCAAAAACGTTCGTTAATAAAAGTTAAAGTGAAATTGGAGGTGTTTGATATCAACCAGGGCTTTCCTGTAAATAGTGGCGCAATTTACTGAAAATAAAGCAGTTTTACAAATCAACGGCGTTTGCCGTATCGTCGTTTTCCGCCGCTTTTAAGGTTAGGAGAATATACCGGTCCTTCACCAAGATGTTCTGGTACTTTCACTTTTACAACTTCTCTTTCTAGCAGCTGTTCGATGCGCGCAAACTTGATTTGCTCCTTTTCTGATATCAAGGTGAAAGCTGCCCCTTGAGAGGCTGCTCTGGCCGTTCGACCTATTCGGTGAATATAATCTTCCCCGTCGTTAGGAACATCGTAGTTCACCACCAGCTCGATATCCTCAATGTCGATACCTCGTGAAAGGATGTCGGTGGCGACCATGATATTGAGCTTTTTGCTTTTGAAAAGGTTGATTAGCTCTTCTCTCTTAGATTGATCAAGGTCTGAATGAATGGCTTCGCTATTGAGTCCCAGCTTCTTCAATGCACGGTTCAGTTCCTTGGCTCCATCCTTTGTAGAAGAGAATACCACTGTACTGGTAAGCTTTTTCTTTGTCAGGATGTATTCCATCAAAGGAATCTTCTGTGTTTCGTAGACTGAGAATGCGGCCTGCACAATCTTCTCTGCTGGTTTGGAAATCGCAATGTTGATTTCCTCAGGGTCTTTGAGAATCTCTTTTGCCAGGCTCCTGATTTTAGGTGGCATGGTGGCGGAGAAAAGGAGGGTCTGCCTTTCTGGATTGGTTGATTGTATAATACGGTTGATATCTTGCGCGAAACCCATATCTAGCATACGGTCTGCTTCATCAAGGATCAGGAATTCCAAATTGGAGAAATCCACATAAGGCATAGATAAATGCGCAATAAGTCTTCCAGGGGTGCCAATCACTATGTCCGCTCCTTCTACCAAGGCTTTCTTTTCACGGCTGAAGCTATCGCCATCGTTGCCGCCATAGATGGCAATAGAGCTGATAGAAGTGAAGTAGGATAATCCTTCTAACTGTTGATCGATCTGCACCGCTAACTCGCGAGTTGGCACTATGATCAAGCCTCTCACTTTATTCTTGGATTGAGTCGTCACGATCTTATTCATGATAGGAATGAGGAAAGCGGCTGTTTTTCCTGTTCCCGTTTGTGCAGACCCAATAATATCTTTCCCGTCAAGAATTACAGGTATGGCTTGCTCCTGGATAGGTGTGGCATTTTCGAATCCTAATGCCATTATTCCCTCTTCGATCCCCTCGTCCAAGCCAAAAGATGTGAATTTCAAATATCTATCGTTTTAATTTTGATCCCTCGAAGCTAC
>CAZZHO010000034.1:0-31532 GCA_964653795.1 uncultured Roseivirgaceae bacterium
GCACAAGCCCGATCCCCTTTGGTAAGTATCTAATGTGGGTCATTTACATCGCTTTTCTGGCTTATTCCCTCTATTGTAGCAGGGTGGAAAGCTTTTTTGGCACCTTGAAGAGGATATATCCATTTAAGTGGGCTAGGCAAATAGGGTTAGACCTTTATATCGGTCTAATCATTAGCCTGGGTTTGATGTGCCTTAATGAAGGAACTATCATCGTTGGTATCATATGGCTCGTGCCAGTTCTGGTTTATGCCAACCTCGCTATCTTACTGTATATGGCCCTAAATTATGATGGGATTGTTTCACACTTTTTCTGAGTAGAAATAAAAAAAGCCCGACACTAAATGCCGGGCTCCATATATCCTAATTGTTGAAGACTAGTACGCGTAGAAACTACCTAGTATTTCTGCAGCTTCATCCTCATTTCCAGCTTCGAACAAGATTTGCACTATGAGATTGGTATCGCTGCCTTCATCTAAAAGGAAGGCTACCAGAATCATGTCTTCACCCGATGCTCCGATTAGAAAAGATCCATAGTAATCATCGATCTCAATATCGTCGGCTTCCAGGGCATCTGCATCATCTAGAAGCTCTATGGCATACTCTAGTAGCAGATCATCCACGTCATCTTGTGTCACGGATCCATCCTGGTTGGGATAAATCTGGACTTCAATAAGACCATCACTGCTAATAGCCGTAAATTCTTCTGAATTATTGGTGGTGACGCTGAAATCATCCGTTACAGAGAAACCCACTCCGTATTCATCCCATTGGTACTCAGTCTGCGAAAACGCAGATGTTAGAATACAGAAAAAAAGTAATGTCACAAAGAGTCTTTTCATTCTTACAATTTTTGGTTAAAAACGATCGGTCTTTGGTCTAACAATGTCTTACCCGCTAACGCAAAATACCTATTTTCAATGGATTAGATACTTTTCGATAAGGAATTAACTTTTTGCGGATTAGATTCCCAGTAGCTTTTTCCAATAGTTGCCTACAAGATCGATGACCTTTTTTCTGGGAAGCAATTTCATCACTTTCAATTGCCCCTTTCGTCCTGTGATAGTGTAGTGTTTGCCTACCTGGAATTCATCTAGTCCGATTTTAGCTACCTCATCGGGGCTTAGCCATTTCAGATCAGCTTTGCTTGCTTTTTTATCTGTATCTGCTACAGCACTGAAATTAGTGTCAGTACCTCCAGGGCAAAGGCAAAAAACCCGAACATTTGTTTCGGCAAGCTCACCTGTCAATGCTTCGGTAAAGCTGAGTACGTAGGCCTTGGTCGCTCCGTAAACCGCTGAGTAGGGGATAGGGATGAATGAAGCAGTGGACCCCACATTGATGATGCCGGCCTCCGGTCGTTTTTTCAAGTCTTCCAGGAAGCAGTAACAAAGTTCCGTGAGCGTGGTGACGTTGAGCTGTACCATCTGCTGGTATTCTTCCCAAGAGAAAGATTCGAATTTGCCCCACTTTCCAAACCCCGCGTTGTTGATGAGCAGATCAACTTCCAATTCCAAGTCCTTCACATCGTGATGCAACGACTCTGCAGCGTCCAGCTCACTTAAGTCTTTCTGAATCACATGAACTTCACGACTGTGCTTACTTCGAATATCCTCCGAGATGGTTTCCAAGGCATCCTTGGATCTGGCAACTAGGATGAGGTTCATGCCCTCCTCAGCCAGTAGATAGGCATATGACTTCCCAATGCCTGAGGAGGCACCGGTGATGAGGGCAGTTTTATCTTTGAGGATCATGAATTCAAGGTTAGTTTATATCAGAAGCTACTAAGATTAGGCCTTTTACTCAAGTCTCAATACCGTAGTTTTTTAACTTTTTACTACGAATAAAAGCTGCTGCTTTTCATCAATGTAAGCCAAAACCCTTCTTCCTTTTTCATCAATTTGATCGTACATCGATATCAAGTGCATATTGACTAGAAGAACACCTAAGAATTCACTTAATTCTTCTTCCGTAAATGGTCTTGAGTGCCAATCAATTTTGAGTTGTTCAATAGTATATTTTAAAAGCCATTCTGTGGGAATAGCCCCAAAGTTCTTTGTGAAAGAGTCTCTTACTTGGTTAAACTCCTGATTCCAGTTAGTATTATCCCCGTACGTTTTAAAAGCTAGAGCATACGCTAATTCGAAGGTTCCATTTTTCTCTTCACGCCAAGTCAAACTGTACTTCCTAATTGTATCAACTAATTCCCCCAGAGACAAATAGGAAATCCCTTCATCCTTTTTATAGGGTTGTAAGAGATTTTCAATATTATCCAGCTTCGAGAGAATTTCTGGAATTTGGGAGGTCTCTGAACTGAATCTCTTGGCGCAGATTTCATACCAGATATCTCTTGATTCTCGGATGAACTTTCTTTTGGTTGGGTTTTGTCCATAGATTTCGTGGCAACTTGGACATAGCGGAGCAGCGTTTTCGATGGTGTCTGGACCGTTTTCTGCTTGTGGTACTATGTGATGAATTTCTATCCCTATCTTCTTGCAGATACAACAGGATTGATGGGAAAGTTTTTTGACTTCAAATTTGACTTTTTCACTAAATGCCATTTTACGTTTCCTGAAAGTCGAAACTAAAGGTACCAGAAAATGGTTTTACAGAACGACTTCCACAACCTTCTCCCCCTGAAAGCTCACTTTATCTCCGATTTTCTTTCCTTGAAGCAATTTGCCGATAGGGGCTACTGGTGATATGCAGAAGATCTCTTTGTCTTCTAGCTTCACTTTCCCAAGGGCCACACTCAAGTAGTACCAAGCATCACCAAGTTGTACGAGACTGCCCAATCCAATCGTTTCAGCCGTCTTGGCAGAATCTATCTGGTCTAACACTTTTTTGAGCTTGGCCTGGGTTTCGATTTGCGTGGCAAGTCGCTCTTTCTCGAGGTGAGCCATCGCACGACCTGTTTCGTACTTATCGCCAGCAGAGCTTTTTGTTTCATTGTTAGCCGCTTCCTGGGAAGCCTTATCTAACCCCTGTAGCATGGCCAACTTTTCGTTGACCATGTCCACACAGATTTGATATAATTTCAGTTTGAAATGCGCTCGTTCCACTACAGAACTATAGATCAAATTTGATGCCTTGAGCCAACGGCAACTCCTTCGAATAGTTGATGGTATTGGTTTGCCTTCTCATGTAGGCTTTCCATGAGTCAGAGCCGGACTCTCTACCGCCGCCTGTCTCTTTTTCTCCACCAAAAGCACCACCAATTTCTGCTCCGGAAGTACCAATGTTCACGTTGGCTATACCACAGTCAGATCCAGCTTGAGATAGGAATAACTCCGCTTCCCTCATGTTGGTCGTCATAATCGCGGATGACAAGCCCTGAGGTACTGCATTCTGCATATCTATTGCCTCTTCGATCTCCGAATATTTGATCAGATATAGGATAGGGGCAAAAGTCTCATTGCACACGATCTCATATTCGTTTTTCACTTCGTAGATCGCTGGCTTCACATAGCACCCAGATTCGTACCCAGCACCAGATAGTACTTCACCTTCAATCACTGCACTGCCGCCTTCAGCAATGATATTGCCCATGGCTTTTTCATACATGCTCACTGCATCCTTGTCGATAAGCGGTCCCACATGCATGTTTTCATCTAAAGGGCTACCGATTTTCAACTGGCCATAAGCATTGACCAGTCGATTCTTTACATCCTCATAGATGCTGTCGTGGATGATCAGTCTTCGCGTTGAAGTACATCGCTGACCAGCAGTTCCCACAGCGCCAAATACAGCTCCCGGGATCACAATGTCTAGATCAGCATTTTCAGTTACGATGATGGCGTTGTTGCCACCAAGCTCGAGGATGGTTTTTCCAAGACGCTTACCTACTGCTTCGCCAACAGACTTACCCATTCTGGTAGATCCTGTTGCTGATACCAAAGGCACTCGGCCATCGTTGGCCATGGCTTTACCTATCTCGGCATCACCAATGACTAACCCAGAGATACCACCGGGAAGGTTGTTCTTTTCCAGGATATCCTGGATGATTTTTTGGCAGGCTACAGCCGATAAAGGCACTTTTTCAGACGGTTTCCATACACATACGTCGCCGCATACCCATGCCAAGGCCGTATTCCAGCTCCAAACGGCCACTGGGAAGTTGAAAGCGGAGATGATCCCCACGATCCCTAGCGGATGCCACTGTTCGTACATTCTGTGAGAAGGTCGCTCAGAGTGCATTGTAAGTCCGTAGAGTTGTCTTGATAGTCCAACTGCAAAGTCGCAGATGTCGATCATTTCCTGTACTTCACCAAGTCCTTCCTGCAGGGATTTACCCATTTCATAGGAGACCAGTTTGCCTAGCGGATCCTTCTTTTCTCGGAGTGCCTCGCCAAACTGTCTGACGATTTCTCCCCTTTGAGGTGCAGGCATCATTCTCCAGGTTTTGAATGCTTCCTGTGAGGCGCTGATGACTGCTTCATAGTCCTTCAGCTCTGCCATTTTTACTGAGGCGATGGCTTGCCCATCCACCGGTGAGTAGGAGGTAATTTCCTGGCCTGAGGTTTCCAACCATTCGCCGCCGATAGCCGCTCCACGATTGGTGGAATCGATATTGAGTTCCTTTAAAAATGAGGTGTCGATTGACATGGGATGTGTTGTTTATTTATTCGTGCCGCAAAACTATTCAAAGGCACAACATTTAAGACGCCCAGCCATACAAATCCTTGGGCCTAGTCCGGCACGGCCGGTTAGGCACTTGGCGTGACAGGCCCTTTCTCCCTTCGGGAGTTGCAGGGGTTAGGTCCGGGTGCTTTAGCTCTTTTTGATCAGTTTTTCGCCTTCCTGATAAATAACAGTATCATAAACATCCTGCTGCATACAGAAGCTTATATCCTCAGTAATGCCAAATCCTGCCAATCTTTTAGCATGAGCTGACGCCTTACCCGCTCCTTCCAAATCATCTTTGTGCTGATGATATAAGCTCAGCGCTATGAAGGCACTATCATTGATCATCTCGACTTCTCCTAATTCATGAATTAGGGCTCCGGCATAAAGTGTGTCTTCCAGGTTTGGTGTGCCCTTCCAGCCAGCGCAGTGAACGGTAATGTCTTGATCTTTTTCTTTTAGGTACTTTACGGTAGCTGCCATGTTGAGAAAGGCCCCGATCAATACTTCATCGGCATCACCTGATTTTGAAATAGCCAGGGTTCCGTTGGTAGTACTTACAGCCACGTCGCGATCTTTTACAAGTGCGGACTGATAATCAAATGGTGAATTTCCTATATCAAAAGCCTCAATCTTTTGACCACCTCTTTCACCAGCCATGATCATGCCTTTGGCTCCAAGGGCCAAACATTCATCAACAGTGGCAACTGGATAGATGGCACTTACGTCACAAGAAAGTCCTGTCACCATACAGGAAGTGGCCCTGAAAATATCCACGACCACTGCAATCTTACCATTGAGGTCATGTTGCTCAATCAGCGCAGGAGTGAGGCAAACCTCTACTTTCATCAGGATTTAAGAAATGGAGGTCTAACGACTTTTGCCTTCAGCGGCTTATTACGGACGATGACATTTAGTTCTGTATCCAGCTTGTGCAGACCGAAATTCACATAACCCATTCCGATGCCTTTGCTCAAAGAAGGTGACATGGTTCCGGAAGTAATTCTACCGATTGTATTTCCCTCTAAGTCCTGTATTTCATAGTCTTTTCTGGGGATTCCCTTATCCACCATTTCAATCCCAACCAACTTCTTGCTAACGCCAGTTTCTTTCTGTGCTTTCAGATTATCAGCATTGATAAAGTCCTTTGTGAACTTGGTGATCCACCCAAGACCTGCCTCAAGTGGCGAAGTGGTGTCATCAATATCATTCCCGTAAAGGGCATAGCCCATTTCCAGTCTCAAAGTATCTCTCGCACCCAAACCAACAGGAATTAATCCCTTCGGAGCTCCAGCCTCCATTACTGCTTTCCACAGTGCCTCGGCCTCATCCACTCTCACATATAATTCGAACCCCCCAGCTCCAGTATATCCAGTTCCTGAGATGATTACATCTTCAATACCAGCTATTTTCCCTTGGCTGAAGTGATAAAATTGGATTTCCGAAAGGTTTTCATCTGTCAACGTCTGTAGAATTTCAGTGGCTTTAGGTCCTTGAACAGCGAATAGACAGATGTCGTCACTTACGTTGAACAGGTCCGCCCCCATAGTGTTTTGAGAAGACACCCATTCCCAGTCTTTATCGATGTTGCTGGCGTTTACCACCAGCATGTAGTCATTTTCTTTGAACCTATAGACAATCAAGTCATCTACGATTCCACCTTTATCATTTGGGAAACAAGAATATTGAGCCTGACCATCCACTAATTTGGAGGCATCATTACTCGTGACCTTTTGAATCAAATCCAGTGCATTAGGGCCTTTCACCAGAAACTCTCCCATGTGAGAGACATCAAACATGCCTGCTGCTGTTCTGACGGCTATGTGCTCGGCTTTGTCCGAACTATAACGTACTGGCATTTCAAAACCTGCAAAAGGGACGATTTTGGCTTCTAATGCCACATGGACATCATGTAGAGGGATTCTTTTCATGTTGGGATCAATATTGGCTCGCAAAATTAGAAGGAATCCCCCTAGAACTAAAGTCTTTTCTAAAATCGAACCATAAACTCCGCTGCCAGATTGTTGGCACTGAGATTGAAATCAGATTCATCTCCGAAAAGCACCGTAAGACCAGCCGCCCTTAGGTTGAGCATGAAGGTTTTGGTGAAAGGAATGGAGAAACCAGTATTGACTGCCGCTAAGCCCAAGCCATCAAATGCATCTACATACCCTAATTCTGGTTCAAGGTAGAGATAAAGAGGAAAGTCCGCGCTTAAGGAAAAGTGATGTCTGAACCATACTGAAACCCTTTGAAAGTCGGAATCATCATCTCCGAAGACAAACAAAGCCCGGGATCCAATAAGCTGTTTTTCATTCAGTACAAATCCAACTGAAGGATTAAGAACGCTGAAGTTATCTGAAAAACTAAAGCCACCCGCTACGACAAATTTCTTGTCTTCAAACTGGGAATAAGCAGAAAATGAGATTGCGATTGTGAGAACAGTCAGTAGTTTTTTCATAGTAGAAATTTTAAACCTCTACTAAGGACAAACTCCATGCCATTAAGATGGGTTGGACCCCAAAAAATGGAGAAAATGATCCCATTTGGGACTAGAATGCTAGCTTACTATCCCTTTATCTTGAGGCCTACCGGACAATGATCTGACCCCATATATTCATTGTAGATTTCGGCCGAGTCAATCCGATCTTTCAATGCTTCACTTGAGAGGAAGTAGTCGATTCGCCAACCTACGTTTCTGGATCGTGCGTTGAATTTATAATTCCACCAGGAGTACTTTACCTCTTCCGGATAAAACATACGGAAAGTGTCAATATAGCCTTCCGCCAAAAGATTGTCCAGGCCGTCAATTTCTTTCTGAGTATAACCTGATGCCTTGTTATAGTTGGGTTTTGGTCTGGCCAGGTCAATTTCCGTATGAGCTACATTGAGGTCTCCGCAAATGATAACTGGCTTTTTTTCTTCCAAGCTTAAGATATGATTCCTGAAGGCTTCGTCCCAGGTTTGTCGATAGTCCAATCTTTTCATGCCTTCCCCTGAGTTCGGCGTGTAAACAGTTACTAGATAAAAGTTGTCGAACTCGGCAGCAATAACCCGACCTTCTTGATCATGCTCTTCGATGCCCATGTCATAGATGACCTCAATAGGTTGGGTTTTGGAAAGGATAGCTACCCCGCTGTATCCTTTTCTGGCCTTTGAAGAATTAACAAATACCTCATATCCATCCAGGAGTCCCAAAGCTGTCTTGACTTCCTCTGGTTGTCCCTTTGTCTCCTGAAGACATAGGACATCAGGATCCATCGTCTGAACATCTTTTAGAAAGTCTTTTTTGACAATGGCGCGTATGCCATTTACATTCCATGATACTAAATGGAGCTGGGACATAGGTGATTTTTAGTTTTTTATTTTTTCGTTGCTAGATATTGTTGCCACTTCCATGATGAAGACAGCATTTCTTTTAACCCGAGTGTGGCTTTCCATCCAAGCTCATCATTTGCTTTAGTTGTATCAGCGTAGATTTTTTCAATGTCTCCGGGGCGTCTTCCCACAATCTGATAATTCAACTTTAAGTCATTGACTTGCTCAAATGTTTTGACTACTTCTAGAACGGAGTTGCCGTTTCCGGTGCCAATATTGAAAAACTCGTAGTTGGCTTTTTGATTTTTTGAAAGTTGCCGATCTAGCGCCTTAACATGAGCTTTTGCCAAATCTACTACGTGTATGTAGTCTCTAACTGCACTGCCATCCTGTGTGTCATAGTCGTCTCCAAACACTTTCAAAGCGTCTCTTAGTCCCGCAGCTGTTTGGGTAATAAAAGGTACCAGATTAGAAGGGATTCCTCGTGGTAGCTCTCCAATCAATGCACTTTCGTGAGCTCCTACAGGATTAAAGTAACGAAGCGCTATGGCCTGAAAGTCATTTTTGGCTCTGCAATTGTCTTTCAGTATAGTTTCACCAACTTGTTTTGTATACCCATAAGGTGATTCTGCCGTCTGATAAGGGGTAGCCTCCGTTACTGGAAGTTTATCGGGTTGACCGTAAATGGTGCATGAAGAGGAGAAAACAATGTTTTTCACTCCTTGCTCGTCCATAGCTTCCAAAATATTGATCATGGAATCAATATTAACTCTGAAATAAAGGAGAGGCTTTTCAACGGACTCACCAACAGCTTTTTTGGCAGCAAAGTGAATTACCCCGTCTATGTTATTATGTTCTGCGAAAAGCTTGTTTACCCCTTCTTTTTCAGTTAGGTCCAGCTGAACAAAGGTCGGTTTGACACCAGTTATTTTTTCAATACCATCCAGAACTCCTATTTCGGAGTTTGACAAGTCGTCTACAATGATTACCTCATGACCTTGATTGATCAATTCAACTACTGTATGGGATCCAATGTATCCCGCTCCTCCTGTTACTAATATCTTACTCATGACCACAATTTTTCTGGATAAACACCCGAATTACTTAATTCTTGTAGTTTTTTCATCACCACCGGTTTATCTTCTTTATAGGTTACTCCTAACCACTTTTCTGGAGATCTCAAAACTGGAACGGGTTGCTTTCCAGCTATTTCATCCAATACTTTCGGTATGTAAAACTCCGCTTTTAATTCTTCGTAATTCGCTTTGATGAACGCTTCAAATTGACTCCTCATCAAATCGAATGCCGGAGGTGTGAAGCCCATAAGGTTCATGGAAACCGTTTGTTGTTCATTAAGATGGATTTTGGAATCCCCCTCCTGAAAATAAATCAGTCCATCTTCTTCCCTGGATATCTTAGTTCTTTCGGTAATACTAAGAAGATCATTTTGGTCATTTACCTCGCATATCCCTCTTGAAACATGACCATGTTCCGAAAGGGTGTTATTTAAGTAGAAACCTACTAATACCGCTGCAAGGTGCTGGGAGTCAAGCGAACTAAGATGTTTTGCGGTAATCTCAAACGAGCCAGCTCCGTAGAAATCGTCAGCATTAATTACTGCAAATGGTTCTTTGACCTTGTCAGCAGCTACTAAAACTGCGTGACCTGTACCCCATGGCTTTACTCTTTCTTCAGGCACTTTCAATCCATCGGGGATATTGTCGAGCTCCTGAAAAACATAGTCTATAGCTATATTCTTCGAAAACTTATTGAAGTAGACTGACTCGAAATCAGGTAGAAGATTTTCCCTAATGACGAATACGATTTTGCCGAATCCTGACTTAATAGCATCATAGACCGAATAGTCAATGATGGTTTCCCCTCCGGGGCCAAACGAATCGAGTTGTTTCAATCCGCCATATCTTGAGCCCATTCCTGCCGCTAGTACTACGAGCGTTGGTTTCATTCTCTTTAGTTTTTGCAGGCGCAAACTTACGAATCTGAGTTTGGCCTGCTAAAAGAGATTGGCTTTTCTTTTATCGATTAAGATAATAGTGACTTAGAGGACTCTAAAAGCTCCTTAGTCTTAGCGATTCCCTCAGCTTCACTTAACCCTTTACCTTCATATTCGATGCCTATATAACCTTCGAATCCAGCATCTTTTACAATTTGGAGCATTTTCCCAAAGTCAGAACTGACTTCCTGTCCTTCGCTATTAAATTCATGAGCTTTTGCACTCACACCTTTTGCGAACGGCATAAGTTCCTTCATTCCTTTATATCGATCGTACTCATTTAAACATACGTCCCCATCTTTTTCAATACAAAAATTGCCAAAGTCCGGGAGCGTTCCGCAATTTGGTTTGTTCACAGCATTCATGACAGAAGAAAGCCACAATCCGTCCGATGAGTAACCCCCGTGATTTTCTACAATAACATTGATATTTTCTTGTGCAGCGTATTCTGCAAGGCGACTAAGTCCATCTATGGCCGCGTTTTTTACTTCCTCGGCCGTGCCGTTACCGGCGGCATTAACTCTTATGGAATGACATCCCATGGTCTTCGCAGCATTTATCCATTTGTAGTGGTTTTCTATTGCTTGGGTCCTTGCTGCATCATCCAGGTCACCTAGATTGCCTTCGGCATCACACATGATCAGTAGGCATTTCACACCAGCATCATCACAATTTCCACGGAAATCTTTCCAGAATTGCTCATTGTCCCCTTTAGAAAAGTAGAAGGTGTTTACAAGTTCAATGGCATTGATTCCAAATTGATCTCTGGCCATTGTTGGAAACATGGTTGGATCCTGTTCTCCTTGCAGTAACTCATCTGGGTTGGATAGTAATGTGTCCCTGAAGTAACCCCACCCCTTCTCCATAGTGGTTTCTCCAAAAAATGTTCTGTGGAGCGACCATTGCGCAAGAGAGATGTCAAAATCCCAAGGGGCCACGGCTATTGTACTTTCAGCCTTCTTTTCTTTTGAAGGAGCGCAAGAGGAAATTATTCCAGGTAAACCGCCTACCAGAGGGGTGGTCAATAAACCAGAACCGATTTGCTTAAGTATTTTCCTTCTTTTCATTTCTTCAGGGGTTAGTGTTATGATCCCTGAATTTAGTCAATCCAGTAATATTTAAGCAAGCCACCTTTTATTCTATTGATTTCATATAGAAATTCACTGGTTTCAAGTTTTAAAATCAGTCTCGAGAACCATGGCTCAATCGGAAAAAGAACAATTTGTCAAGGACCTCTTAAAGAAGATGACCTTGAAGGAAAAAATTGGTCAGCTCAATCTTTACAATGGGTTTTATGAGGCAACTGGGCCAGTACCGAATGACGGATCTGAGAAAAAGAAGTACGATCATGTGGCCAATGGACTAGTCGGAGGTATGTTGAACGTACTAGGAGCTGATGAAACCAGGGCCATGCAGGAAATAGCGGTTAATAATAGTCGCTTAGGTATCCCAATAATTTTCGGCTATGATGTAATCCACGGATATAAGACTATGGCACCTTTACCGCTAGGTCAGGCTGCCAGCTGGGATGATACAGTGGCTAGAAAATCCGCCCAAATAGCAGCGTTTGAGGCTTCAGCCGCAGGTCTCCATTGGACTTATGCACCCATGGTAGATGTGACACGTGACGCGAGGTGGGGCAGAATTATGGAGAGTCCGGGAGAGGACCCTTATCTAGGGTCGATTTTAGCCAAGGCATGGGTGGAGGGCTTCCAAGGGAAGGACTTATCAGATTTGGGGACTATTGCCGCGTGTGCGAAACACTTTGCGGCCTATGGTTTCTCTGAGGCAGGTAGAGATTATAATACGGTCGATGTAGGCTTGCATACGCTTTATAATATGATTTTGCCACCGTTCAAAGCAGCTAAAGAAGCAGGAGTGGCCACTTTTATGAATGCATTCAACATTCTCAATGGAATACCCTCCACTGGCAATAAGTTTCTTCAAAGAGATATTCTCAAGGGAGAATGGGGTTTTGAGGGTTTCATGGTGAGTGATTGGGGTTCCATCACCGAAATGATTGTTCATGGCTATAGTGAAGATCTTGTGGAGGCAGCCAGGCAAGCACTGGAAGCAGGCAGTGATATGGATATGGAGTCTTATGTCTATTTGAATGGCCTTGAGAAGGTCGAAGGGCTGGATCAAACGCTTCTTGATGATGCGGTAGAACGTATTCTCAATGTCAAATACGATCTCGGGCTTTTTGATGATCCTTATCGCTACAGTGATTCATCAAAGGAATCGGTCAGTATGATGACCAAAGAGACCAGAGCTGATGTTCGTGATATAGCCCGTAAGACTTTAGTGCTGCTTAAAAATGATGATCATTTATTGCCCCTGCCCAAGCTAGGCAAGAAAATAGCCCTTATCGGCATGCTTGGAGCTAGCAAGGATGTCCCCCTCGGTAGCTGGAGAGCGCAAGCCGAAGAAGATAGTGCTGTTTCTCTTCTGGAAGGAATGAGATCAGTATTGGGTGAGGAAATGGCTTATGCTCCGGGTTACCAGCTTACTACCGGAGAACGAAACTTTGTTCATGAATTGACTTTTGCGGAGGAAGATGAAAGTGGGTTCGGAGCAGCATTAAAGTTGGCAGAGAAGTCTGATATAGTGGTGATGGCCATGGGAGAAGATGCCTGGCAAAGTGGCGAAGCCAGAAGTCAAGTTAGCATCAAGATGAAGGGAAATCAGGAGCAGCTATTCAATGAAGTGATGAAAGTGAATAAACATGTTGTGGTAGTGCTGATGAATGGGCGTCCTTTGGATATTTCTGATCTGTCCACTAAAGCGCCGGCAATCCTGGAAACGTGGCATGCTGGTACTGAAGCAGGGAATGCTATCGCTGATGTCTTATTTGGTGATTACAATCCAAGTGGTCGACTGCCAGTGAGTTTTCCCAGGAATGTGGGTCAAATTCCAGTGTACTATAATCACTTCAATACAGGTAGACCGACGAAGTTAGCCTTCGATGAAAAATCTGTGTTTTGGTCTCACTACACCGATTCTCCCAATACGCCGCTGTTTCCATTTGGCTATGGTCTGAGCTATGCATCATTTGAATATGGTGAGATGAAGCTTTCCAGCTCAGAAATGTCGACTGCTGATACGGTTATAGCTTCTATTGTTGTCAAGAATGTAGGTACAGTGCCGGGAGTAGAGACAGTGCAACTCTACATTAGGGATCATGTTGCAAACCCTGTGAGGCCGGTCAGGGAGCTTAAGAAGTATAAGCAAATTGAAATAGCTCCCGAGGAAGAAATAACCGTAGAATTTGAGATTGATAATGAGATGTTGTCATTCTATAGAGCCGATCTCACGTTTGGTTCGGAGCCAGGGCTTTTCTCGATTATGATTGGAAGAAACGCTTTGGATACTGAGGTGAGAGAACTGATTTTGAAGTAAGAGCTTATTGACACATTTACAGTTTTACTTGATCGCTTCATTATCAGGTTCAGTTCATTAGAATTGCGGATGAGTATGAACTATTACATCTTGCGGCGGCAAAACAAAGTTGATTAGACTCTGTTTCTGTAAGCACCATAGAGCATGATAAAGAAATTAACGGAGCTTGGTATTGTTCCGGGTATGGACGCTGAGGAAAGGCAAATTGTACGCCTTACCAATATCGTGGCGACCATTCCCTTCTTGGCATATTTCTTTTACACTGGCTACGGATTTTATTTCAATCAATGGTTTTCATTTCTACTTGCCGGAGGATCAGCTATCGTCACCATAGTGGCATTGATTCTGAATGCGAAAAGACATCATACTGCAGCCAAATTTTTGCTCTTCTTTATTAATTCATTGGTATTGGCAGCCACCTATCATGTTTTCAATGTCGACTATTCGCCGCTGACTTCATTCTTTCCGATCTTTTTTTGCTACCCGATCTTTTTTTTCTGGGACAGGGAACGTAAGGCTGTTCTTATTTCAGTTTCGCTTACCATAACACTACTATTGACGGCTTTCTTCGCACCGAAATTCCTTCTATATGAGGTGACCTTGGAGCCAAGAGTAGTGGAGTTAAGCAATCTCTTTCATTGGATGGTTTCATTCTTGCTTACAGGCCTTATCGTCATAGCGGTAGCCATTAGCAGGAGAAAGACTTATAGGGTATTGATAAAACAACGGGAGAAAGCTGAATCTACCTTGCGAGATTTGCAAATGGCGCAGGACCGCCTTGTCGAATCGGAGAAAATGGCCTCACTAGGACTTTTAACTGCCGGGATAAATCATGAGATAAATAACCCCCTGACCTTCATGAAGGGCGGAATACTGGAGCTCAAGGCTTCCGAGGTGGTGAATGAAGGAGATACACGCCTTTTTCTGGATATGATCGATGAGGGTCTTCAAAGAATAGAAGAAATTGTCAAAAGTCTGAACCACTTCAATTATAGATCTGATGATTTTAATCAAAGTGTGAAAGTGCAGTTGGTTCTTAAAAACTGTCTTAACATCCTAAACCATAAAGTGAAACATGGAGTGGAGGTGGATATAAATTTCCCCAATGAGGAGGTATTTGTTAAAGGCAATTCAGGGCAGCTTCACCAGGTGTTTTTGAACCTTTTGGATAATGCTGTCCATGCAGTGTCAGGTGAGGGTAAAGTGTGGTTGCGATTAGATATCGACGATGTAGGATTTATTATTGTCTCTGTGGAAGATAATGGTCCTGGGATAGAGGAATCTATTAGAACAAGAATTTTTGATCCTTTTTTCACAACCAAAGAACCTGGAACTGGAACAGGGCTGGGATTGGCTATTGTCAGAAAGATTTTATTGAAACATGCGGGAGATATTGAAGTTCGATCTGAGCTTGGAACCGGATCAAAGTTTCTGGTAAAACTTCCTGTCGAGAGAGTAGAGTTAAGAGCAGACCAGGAGGCCTACTCTTCTCAGTCTGTATAACTAGTTTCTTCCGGCCATTACACCACCGTCTACATCGAGAATGGTACCAGTAACCCAACTTGACTTATCAGATAGCAGAAAAAGAATGCTTTCAGCTATGTCCTCTCCGCTTCCATTCCGGCCTATCGGATGGAAACCGTGAAAGTTCTGAAGTGCTTCCTTGGCTTGGGACTCTCCCCCAAAAACACCATGATAGACAGGGGTGTCGACCACAGCAGGAGAAACGGCGTTTACCCTGATGTTGAAATCAGCCAATTCCATGGCCAGGTGTTGTGTCAGTGAATGCAATCCCGCTTTCTGCATTGAGTAGGCAGATGAAGGTGTCGCTTTTACGGCTTGCTTCGCCCACATGGAACCTACATTTACAATAGCACCGGTTTTTGTCTCTGACATTTTCCTGGCCGCTGCCTGGGTGATAAAAAAGAATCCTCTGTTGAGGTCCAGGTAACTGTCATAGTCCTCTTTCGTATGGTCCAAAAAGGATTTTGGTCCGAATATCCCTGAGGCGTTGACCAGAAAGTCTAGTTGGTGAAGATTGTCAATAGCGCCAATCAAGTTATCAACTTCAGAGGTTTTCGTAATGTCTATTTTATGCTTAATAAATCTTGTATCGCTGACGCGATCGGTACTACGGCCGACTATATGTACAGACGCACCTTGATCAGCTAATGATGCGGCAGTAGAGAGGCCTATACCACTAGTGCCTCCTACGATTAT
This sequence comes from uncultured Roseivirgaceae bacterium, assembly GCA_964653795.1. GTDB lineage: Bacteria > Bacteroidota > Bacteroidia > Cytophagales > Cyclobacteriaceae > JAWPMT01. The sequence continues at coordinate 15,572 of CAZZHO010000034.1, forward strand.
TGCTACTTTGTTTTCGAATTGTTTCATACTTATTTGATTATTAATTGAACAGACAAGTCTGTCTTTGTTTGATGAAATTTTTTTAGATGATTTTTTGGCAAAGTTCTTTAGCGGTTTTGATGGGCCAGTCTTTCTTATGGAGGTTGGCTTCAGCTATTGCACCTTCATATAGAAGATAGATCTGTTGAGCGATGACGGTTCTTTTGCCTTCTTCCAGCTCTAGATTTTCGTGTAGAAGCTCAATGATGAGATTTAAGAAATTATTTTTTTGGGTTTGTACTTCCTCCCGGATTTGGAGGTCCTTTGCGGGAAGCTCCGAAACCGTATTCATACACCAGCAGCCGTTGAAGTAGGGTGTCGAAAAGAATTCCAGGAGAAAATCGAAGACGCTGATTACCCTTTCTTTTCCAGCTGGTCTCTGTCTGGAATAATACCTTAAATCCTTCAGAAACGTCTCGTTCTTCGTTTGCAGGTAAGCAACGCATAACTCACTCTTAGTTGAAAAGTGACTATACAGAGTAGCTTTGGCAATTCCTGCTTCTTTGATGATCTCATTAATTCCAGTGAGATTGTAACCCTGTCGGTAAAAAAGCTCAGAGGCCGTCTCGATAATCTTGTCTTTGATTTCAGAGTGTTTCATCATTTCCGTATAAAACAGACCAGTCTGTCTTTTAGTTCCAAACTTTTAAAAATTTCTTTAGAAAAAGAAAAAAGGACCTTATTCAAATCAAATAAGGCCCCAACCATGAAGAAGCAATTACTTATCAATCATCTTCGTCGTAATCCTCCATTGGATTGAACTCGAAGAAGTCATCGAACCTTCGGTTTGAATTCCGTCCGGTTCCTAGGAATATTCTGTCATTCAATACGAAAGCGGCAGCATCGGATCTGGCAGTACCTTCGAAAGCAGTCAAGTCGGTCCAGCTGTTGTTTTCCGGATCGAACCGGTATACACTTCTGGTGAATTCACTGCTGATACCCCCAATAACATAGCCTAGACCTAAACTGGATAAACCATTTGCTGAGTGACGTGACATAGCCAGGATGTACTCATCATAGTGGTCGTCCTCATCATCCAGTGATAAGTCCTCCCACACCTGTGTTTCCGGATCAAACGCCCAAAAGTCGTCTAGTAGCGCGCCATTATTTCTTCCGCCTCCTACATAGGCTTTACCGTCAATTGTAAATGAAAAGGCTTGTTCTCTTTTACTCCCAAAAAGGCTCACAGTTTGCTCCCAACTATCATTTTCAGCGTTATATCGCCACATATCTTTCAGGTAGTTTCCGTCATATCCTGTTCCGATATATCCTCTGCCATTTAATGTGAACGCTATAGCAGAATGCCTGGCACCACCGCCAAACGATGACTTTTCTGTCCATGAATCCGATTCCGGATCATATTCCCATAAATCATCCAATTCTTCTTCGTCCAGGTCCTGGTTGAAGCCCGTTCCGATGTACCCTTTTCCATTCAGTGAAAAGGCTACTGCTCCGATTCTACCAACACCAGGGAATGACTCCATTCTTTGCCAAAAATTCAAACCGGGATCGTATCGCCAGAAGTCAGTGAGATAATCATCCCCGTCAAATCCAAGGCCCACGTACGCATAATCTCCTATGGTAAATGACACAGTTCCTGATCTGGTCACTCCCTCGAAATCAGAAACTTTCACCCAGTTTCCGATTGTATCGTCTTCATCTCCATCCAGGCTGCATCCGACTAACATGGATATTAAAGCCCAGGCCAAAATCAATACTTTTCTTTTCCTATTCATTATTACTAGCTATTGTGTGAATCAAAACTTTTAAGCCTCTTTCCTGATCGCCCAGAATGGCCCTTACCACTGAGGAATTCATCTCTTCATCCGGCAGTTTGAGTACTAGAGCGTTTTCATTGTTTTCAATTATGCCGAGTTGTGTATTAATAAAGTTCAATACATCCATCTCGTACTTAGTGTCCCGTTGAAATTCCTCATCTAATGTGAGTGTGGCACTGGAGGTGATGATATTGCTGTTGACCTCATTATCATCATTTACAAATTCAGATTCCAGGGATTCAGGTAAATGGAACCCCTGATCGTAGGTATTTTTAATGACAGGTATTTCCATGGTGGCCGCAGCTATGAGGTATTGATCGTTTTCAAACAGGAGGTTTCGTAAATAGGGGATCTCCAATCTTATAGCGAGGTTTACTCCACCATACATCACGAGATTGTGATCTGTCATTTCTGAGGCGACAGGCTCGTTGAGTGTTTGGAGATTCTCATACAGGGTAGTTGCTCTGTCATTGGAGATTGTATTGAAATAGGTTCTGGATCCTACATCGAAAGGTAAGTATCGTTGTACCGCATTAGGGGGAATAGAGAAGTCTGTGTAATACAGGCGTAGTTCCACATTTTCATCGATTCCTATGATCGGAGTGTCGTCACTGGCTGGCGAAATGACAAAACCTTTTATGAATTCAAGAAATTCCGACTCTGAAATGAATGCCTCGTCAGCGGAAGTAGACTTGTTAAATAATTCCTGACCCAATGTATTGGATAGCCTTATGAACAACGAGTCAAAACGATCTTCGTCTGTTCTGAAGGAATAAGAACCGAGTGCTGGCAATGCCAATAGACCTTCCAACTCTGTAAAAGAGGTGTTGTAAATATTGCCATCTTCTGCGGTCTCAATATCACTCGCTAATTTTCGGACTTCTACTGTAATTCGAGAATCCAATGGATTGCGATAAAAGTAGTCATCTGAGGCGATGTGTAATACCAAAGAATCAAATCGACTGTTTTGCTCATCCAGGTAGTAGTTGATACCTGTTTTAGGGCCGACCTGAAAAACACCATGTGCTTCTACAGTTCCAATGTATTCGTCATTGTAGTGCCCTACCAGAAGCCTTCCTGAGTGGTCAGTGGGGAAGCTGTCATAAACAATGGTGGAGGCTTTGATCGTAAGGGTGTCAATAACCGACGTTGCAAAAGACTGTCCTTCAAAAAAGTCGGTCCCAATATCCCCTTCCTCTTGACAACCAACGAGCGAAATGCTGAGAATGAACAAACCAATTGTGAGCGTTTTTTGCATGTCTTTATTTTTCGACAATGCAAACATTGACTAGCTCAATGGATTGATCGATAGCGCTTAGGTTAAAAGGAGTTAAGGCCCCTGTTAACTTAGGTTAAAGCTCTTTTGAGATCATATAGCCAGTATTCCTTTGTCAAAAAAGAATATGGCGAGACTCACAATATTGATCATAGGTTGTTTTTTGACTTATAACGTATTTTCACAATCATTAGGTGGTTCTGCTTATACTGCCTTTGGTATTGGCGATCTGCAATTACAGGGTTTCGGAGCATTCAGCTCGATGGGTAAGGTGGGTATTGGTGCGAGGAGTCCATGGTATGCTAACACCATCAATCCAGCTGGGATAAATGCTTTTCAAGCCGGCACAAAATCTTTTGATTTTGGGGCCTACTCGGGATTTTTAAATCAAGCTACGAATAACTCAAAAGAGACTAAAGGTGATGGTGGGCTCTCACATTTCAATCTTTTACTTAAGCCCAACAAAAAGTTTGGAATTAGCCTTGGAATGCGGCAAGTATCCAATGTGGCCTATAACCTTTCTCGTGAGAATGTTAGTACTCCGGACCTTGGGCTTATCAACGTCAACTATGGAGGTGATGGTGGACTCAGCCAATTTGATTTGGGTGTAGGATTTGAGGTGATTGATAATCTCAACTTTGGAATCAGGGGCAGCTTGATGTTTGGCAATATTGAGAAAACAGAGAGTGTCTTTACCAATTCTGAAATCCGAAGTTTTAATATTCTCAATAGGGAAGGGTATGCAAAATTTCTCTTTGATATAGGTCTTCAATATGATTTCAAACTAAAGGACTCAGAGCTTACCATTGGCGCTGTATGGAATCCTGGTTTTGAGGCTTTTTCAAGGTCTGCTCAGGTGATTTCAAATGCGCTGGGAGATACACTTACTAATTTCTTAGACAGTGACTTGACTATCCCTCAAAAAATAGGGTTTGGAGCTTCTTGGCTTAAGAGTAACCTTATGGTAAACATAGATGTCTCAACGGAACTTTGGGATTTATACAATGCCAACAGCGACCTGGACAATTTTGAAAATGTATTGAGGCTGGGCATAGGAGCGGAATACGTCATCGACCCCTCAAGTCATAAGTACGAAGAACAGATTCGGTGGAGGGTTGGCTTCAGAGGGAACAACTATTATCAAAGTATCAATGGTACCAATTTTGGTGAAACGGCCCTCAGCCTGGGTATGGGATTGCCTGCTTTTCGCGGTGCTTCTTTGATCAATCTGGGGTATGAGTTTCACTCCAGAGGGACCAGGAATAATGAGCTTATTCTTGAGACCGGACATGTGTTTTCTGTGGGGTTGACGTTTCGGGAGCTCTGGTTTACGAAAACTAAGTATGATTGACCAATAGCAAAGCTTCTTTCTGAGCGAATGTTTACCTTTCGGTGAAATCATCAGAACCTATGACACGATTAATATTATTGATATTCATTATTGCCGCATGTCAGCCAGCGACTAAAGAGGCCCCTAAAGAGCAACCCGTATCTCAGGACAAACCGGCAAATGTTGGGGAGAGCCTTTTCAATGGAGAGGACTTGACTGGATGGTTTATGGACGTGCCGGCCATGGACCCAGATACTGGAGCCACTGCGCCTTTTATCGTTAGAGAGGGTAATTTGGTATCATTAGGCGAGCCCAGAGGTCACTTGATTACGGACAAAAAGTACGAGAACTATAGGTTAGAAATTTCTTATCGATTTACTGGTGAGCCTGGTAATTGTGGGGTATTGGTTCATTCTTCAGATTCAAGGGCTTTGTACGACATGTTTCCCAAGTCCATAGAGGTTCAGATGATGCATGAAAATGCAGGAGATTTTTGGTGTATCCAGGAAAATATAGAGGTCCCGGACATGATCGAGAGAAGAGGGCCAGAAGATGAGTGGGGTGTATCAGAGGGTATGAAGCGAAGAATTCTCAACCTTACCGACAGCTCCGAAAACCCACTTGGGACATGGAATGAAATGGTTGTAGAATGTCGTGCTGATTCTGTGAAAGTTTGGGTCAATGAAGACTTAGTCAATGTAGGGTATAAGAGCACGGCCACCTCAGGTCAGATTGCCATCCAGGCGGAAGGGTCGGAGGTAGAATTCCGAAAACTTTTACTTACAGATCTGGATTAGATATGCTGGAGATCACCCGACGTAGTTTCATGCTAACAAGTCTGGCTGCTATGGCAAGTGGTGCCAGTGCCTTGTCAAGACCAACAAAGCAGAAGAAAGTTCGTTTCGGTGTGGTTACAGATACTCATTACGCTGACAGAGATCTGGTTGGCGTCAGGTATTACCGCGAATCTTTGAGCAAGCTTGAAGAGTTTGTGAATGTCATGAATCAACAAGGAGTTGATTTTGTCATTCACTTAGGGGATTTCAAAGATGAGGATGAAAATAAGCGCGCGGAAGATACACTAAGGTATCTTTCGGAGTTGGAGAAGGTCTTCGCTGGTTTCAATGGTTCAAGATTCCATTGCATCGGCAACCATGATGTGGACAGCATCACCAAGCGGCAGTTTTTGGCGAACGTCCAAAACAGTGGTATCCCAATTGATCGAAGCTACTATTCATTTGACTTTGGGTCTACTCATTTCGTAGTACTAGATGCCAACTATCACAAGGATGGGCGAGATCAATTTTTCAAAGAAGGAGCTGATTGGCAGGATACCAATATCCCTCGAGGTCAGCTTGATTGGCTGGAGAAAGACTTAGCGCAAACAAAGAACGCAACAATAGTCTTTTGCCATCATCCTCTACATAAATACAGGAGAGATGGTCATAAGTTCGAAGTAAACAACTATCAGGAGGTCCAGCGAATCATGAAGGACTCGGGTAAGATTCAGGCTGTTTTTCAAGGACACGTTCATGAGGAGAAGTTCGTCGAAATTGATGGGATTCATTACATCTCACAGCTGGCAATGGTCGACTACAGTGGTTTAGAAAATAGCAGTTTCAGTTTGGTGCTGGTGAATGAGAATGAAATGGTAATTCAGGGTTACCGTAGATCAGGTTCTAAACGTCTTTAGAATCCTACTTTTTTGACATTGATAAAAATGTCCTGATTTCTTCCCCTGTCATCACTGCAAGAAATTTTGATCCGACCTTCTCGAGGGGTGAAATAAATATCTTCATTCCTACTGGCAGCTTTTAGAAATACATCATCAACGTACCAGAAAAACTTGGTGGCGTTACCAGGAGCCTCAGCTACTAGCTTTAGCTGATCGCTATCACGCTTGTCTACAAAGTATTCGAGCCGGTTGACTGGAGATATGATTTTCAACCCTTGATCAGGAAATACCCGCTCACAAAAAGGATAATGGTCTGGGATAGAAACCTGGGCAATATTATTCTTTTGGAAAAATGATATCATCACCGGACTATGATTAGGAAAGAAAGCTTCCTTGTGACTTTTAGCCTCATGAAGACAGGTCTGACAGTAACTTTCTGAAGAGTCTTTGGCGATAAAAACAGGCTGCAAATGTTCACAAAGCGTTGAGTTAGTAACTCCTTTAATGTGCATGTCCTCTACTATGTGTTTGCAGAAGTGATTAGGCTCCAAACCTGTTTCATCGCACACCCATTTGAAATTCACTTTTGGCGTAGGCTGATACCAATCATAGTTGGCATTTTGTGAAATCGTGTTGAATACTTTGAAGAGCAATGGAGCTGCAATATCTGCTCCAGACAAATCCGGCGCCCCTTCACCAGAGAAATTGCCAGCCCAAACGCCCACAGTGTAATCTTTGTTGTAGCCTATGCTCCATGCGTCGCGCCTGCCAAAGGAAGTTCCTGTCTTCCAGGCTATCCGCGGTTGATTTGGGTTGTTTTTCCAGCTATCTGGAAAGTCGGGTCTTGTTAACTCCACCAGGATGTCAGTTAACATATAGGATGATTCAGGAGAAAGTACTGTTTGTGGTTCCTCCTCTTTTTGATGCACTGAGAGTTTCAATGCTTCAAATTGACCCGAGTTGGCGAGGGAACTGTATAGTCCAGTTAGCTCCTCCAAGGTGGTGCCACACCCTCCCAGTATCAGGGACAAGCCCAAATGCTCTTTCATCCTTTCAATCGTGGAGAAACGAGACCTGATTAACGTTTCTGTAAAAGCATCGATTCCATACTCATTCAGCAGTTTCACCGCTGGTACATTCAGCGATTCTTTCAAGGCTTGTTCCGCTGATATCCATCCGGAAAAAGTATTGGTGTAATTCACTGGTTGATACCCCTGAAAGTCAGTCCTCACATCGGCCAATCGCCTTTTTGGCGTTAGGGTTCCCTGATCGAAATGTAGGCCATATAGCAAGGGCTTTAGCGTACTACCAGGTGATCTGATAGCCTTTATGCCATCTACCTGGCCTGCATGTTGATTATCATAGAAGTTCGAGGAGCCTACATATGCTATCACTTGTCTTGTTGCATTGTTGACCACCAGTACAGAAGCGTTAGTCACATTTTTACCTAGCAATTGATCTACGTAGGATCTGGTTGTCTCCGCAACTCTTCTTTGTTTCTCTGCGGATATAAAAGTTTGTATGATGCTTCTATCCGCATACCTCCTTTTCAGTCTTGAAGATAGGTGAGGAGCCTCTCTGGGTAATGATTGTCGCCTTGGTTTAAGCTCCTCTGATAGGGCAATCTCAATTTCGTCTTGAGCAAAGACATGTCCATTACTAAATCGCTCCAACCAAAGGTTTTTAGCATTATTTATAGGTTGATGATCATTTTGTATCGACAAGGAACTGGGTTTGTTGGGGATGGCCACTAACCCCGTGATTTCAGCTAAACTTAGAAGTTCAGGGTCTTTACCAAAGTACATTCCGGCAGCTGATTTTACCCCTTCGATATTTCCTCCGTAGGGTAGCAAGTTCAGATACATCCTAAGGATTTCTTCTTTGTCATAGTGCCATTCTAATTGCAGTGCATTGAACATCTCAATCAGTTTACTACTGTAGGTTCTGGGTTTAGGATTGAGCAGTCTGGCCACTTGCATCGTGATGGTAGAAGCTCCTGATTTTCTTTTCCCACTTGAGGTGTTTTGGAAAATAGCCCGTACTATGGCAAAAGGGTTCACGCCTGGATGGTACCAGAAGTATTGGTCTTCTTTATAGAGAATGGCCTTTTCAAACTCTGTTGAAATCTCATCTTGGCTTAGATAAAGTCTCCATTTTTCATCTTCAGATAAGAATGCATGTAAAATCTCTCCATCGTCATCAAGGATCATAGTGGAATAGGTGATGTTAGGATGAAATGGTATGATGGTATCCGCAATAAGGAAAGAAAGAATCCCAACCACCGTCACCACCAATGGGGCGATCAAAATGGGCTTGGGTGTTAGCCTAAATTGAAGGTTAGGTTTTCTTATTTCCACTATTGAGGAATGGCGGTTTTTGAATCAAAAATATTCATTAGCTTACTCAGACCTAACTTATTTCCAGATGAATTTCCGCACCACCAAGCCAAGGGTTGTTCTATTTCAAATACTCTTTTTGGTACTTATTCTCCCGATAATAATTACTTCCTGTGGAGATGATGGTACTGTACATATTGTCTACAAAGACTTTGGAGAGGAGGTTTCTACCACACAAAACCTAACCATCGAGTTCAATCAGGAAGTAGCAAATCCAAATCAATTGAATCGATGGGACAGTACTGCATATATCCAGTTTGAACCTGAAATAAAGGGTGCTTTCAATTGGGAGTCTACGAGTCGTTTAGTTTTTTCTCCTGCCAATCAATTACCGCCTGCTACTACCATTAAAGGAACGGTTTCAAAAGCTATTTTGACGGGTGCTAAAGACTTAAAATTAGGAGATGACATCAGTTTCACTTTTTCTACTAAACCGCTGACGATTCAGGAGATCTCCGCTTACTATTCTCGGGTTAACCGAGGGAGCAAAGATGATCCTAATGCCTTTGTAGAGCTTACATTTAATTTTCCAGTACCAGTTCAGGAGGTGGAAAATCGCCTGAAACTGCAGCTAGGATTAGATCTTGCCGGTATTACCATGGAAACGGAAGACAAGTTCTCGAGGAAGGTGCTCTTCTATGCAGATAGGTTCGAACTGGTAGATCAGACTTTTCCTATAACCGTGACTGTGGGTGCCGGCATCACACCATTTGGTGGCGCCCAGACCACTACCAAGGAGCTCAAAGTACAAACGAACTTAAGTAGCCCTTTTAATTTCAAGGTAAAGAGCATCTCGTCGCTCTACAACGGGTCCGAAGGTGTTGTGGACATTGTCACTACTCAGGCGCCACAGGCTGATGACTTCAAGAAGTTCCTGAGTATCAATCCCAAAATTGACTTTAAGCTGGAGCGCAAGAGCAATGGCTTTCAATTGGTCAGTGAGGACTTCCAGATAAGCCAGAAGTATGAGGTAATTGTGAAAAAAGGTCTGGAAGGCGAGATAGGTGGTGTTTTAAGGTCAGAATACCGGCAGGACATATCATTCGGAAATGTACAGCCTACTATCAAGTTCGCTGGAAACAAGTCTAGGTTTCTTAGCAAGCAAGGGTTCAAAAACGTCAAAATCCAGATACTGAATGTTCCGGAGGTAGAGCTGGTGGTATACAAACTGTATGAAAATAATGCGCTCAACTTTTTGTCGAGTCGCAATTACTACTACGACTATAATACTGACGAGTACACCTATGGATATAACTATGGCAACACTAACCAATATGATGAAGTCTGGAAAGAGACTGTTACCACGGGAGATCTGGCCCGCGAAGGGAATTATAGCATCTTAAACCTCGACTTTGAAGATAAGCTGAAGGACTTCAAAGGGATTTTCATTATACAAGTGAAATCCACAGAAAATCAATGGCTGAAAGACTCCAGGGTTATCTCTATCTCCGATCTGGGATTGATCGCTAAAAATGGGAGAAATAGAACGTATGTTTTCGTGAATTCTTTGGAAACGGCATCACCTGTCACCGGAGCTCAAGTCACACTTATTGGTACCAATAATCAGAAGCTACAAACGGTGATTACCAATGGTCAGGGTGCCGCCATCTTTGAGTTGGACCCGAATATGCCGTCTGGCTTTGATCCGCAAATGGTGGTGGTCCAGCAGGGGGAAGATTACAATTTGATGGATTTCATGTCTACAGCGATTCAGACTTCCAGGTTTGATGTAGGTGGAAAATACCTGTATGATAGAAAATATGAGGGATTCGTTTTTATGGAAAGGGATCTTTACAGACCGGGAGAGACGGCCAATTTTGCGGTGATAGTACGAGATCGGGATTGGGGTCTGCCAGGAGAGATTCCCATCAAAATCAAGGTGCGTACCCCAGATGGCAGAGACTTTATCTCTATCCAAAAAGTGCTCTCCCAGCAAGGTTTTGGAGAAGCCTCTATTGCATTACCAATAGCCAGCCTGACAGGTAATTACTCCATGAGTGTCTATACCTCCAATGATCAATTTCTTGTGAGCAAGAATTTGAAAGTAGAAGAGTTTCTTCCTGATCGCATCAAAGTCAATAGCAATCTTGATAAGAAGGAATACCTGTCTTCTGACGATAATATCAATTTGGAGATCAAAGCGGTCAACTTCTTTGGACCCCCCGCTGCCAATAAATCTTATCAGGTAAGAATGCAATGGGAAAGAAGATCGTTTTGGTCCAAAAAATTCAGGAATTACAGCTTCAGTTACCACGAACTCAATACCCCACTATACGATGTGTCACGAGAAGGTACTACCAACGATGCTGGAGCAGCCTATGAGAATATTAGGATACCAGAATTCAGCAACAATGGATTGATAAATCTGACTGCTTTTGTCACCGTCTTTGACGAAACAGGTAGGCCTGTAAGTGTGGTGAACAGGGCGAAAATATTCACCCAGGATGTATTCTATGGAATCAGAAGTGCTGACTATTGGGTAAAGACTGGATCATTGGTCAAGAGTGATCTGATTGCATTGGATAAGGATGAAAATGTCCTAAACGATAAAAAGGCAAGGGTCAAAATTGTGAAGCATGAGTACAAGACCGTATTGACCAAGTCAGGTAGCTACTACCGATACCGATCTCAGAAGTACGAAAGAACCATTGAAGACAAGCAAGTGGTATTCAGCGGCCAGAATACGAGCATCTCATTTATACCAGACCTATCAGGTAGATATGAAGTGAGGATATACCCTCCCGGATCTAAAAACTACATAGCCAAAAGTTTCTATGCCTATGGGTATGGCGCGACTAATGCCAACTCCTTTGAGGTGAATACTGAGGGTGAAGTTGATATCATATTGGATAAAGAAGGCTACGCTACAGGAGAAACGGCTAAAGTGCTGATCAACACTCCCTTCAATGGAACCGCTTTGATTACGGTGGAATCCAACGAGGTAAAGGATTACTTCTATGTTCAAACTGAGAATAGATCGGCTCAATTCGATTTATCGATCAAAGACACCTACCTGCCTAATGTCTTCGTATCAGCAACACTCTTCAAGCCTCAGAAAGAATCGGAGATACCATTGACGGTGGCACATGGTTACGCGCTTGTGAAAGCTGATGATCCGGGTAACAAACTGGAAGTAGCCATTGAAGCAGTAGAGAAATCCAGGTCCAATCAGACACAGCGAATATCCGTGATTACCCAACCCAATGCCATGGTCGGTTTGGCTGTGGTGGATGAAGGTATTTTGCAGGTCGCCAAGTACAAGACACCCAGCCCCTATGACTTTTTCTATGGCAAAAGAGCACTAGAGGTGGACTCCTATGATCTGTATCCCTATCTATTCCCGGAGATAGCTGGCAATCTGCCTGGAGGTGGAGCCGAGTTGGAGTCTCAACTTTCTTCGAGGATCAATCCTCTCAATAACAAAAGAGTGAAGCTGGTTAGCTATTGGAATGGAATAAAACAGGCCGATGGTAGCGGTAGTCTTGATTTTGATATTGAGATTCCACAGTTTTCAGGAGACTTAAGAGTCATGGCCATTGCCTTCAATGACCAGTCTTTCGGAAACGGGCAGCGCAATATGAAAGTTTCTGATCCTATTGTCATCAGTCCAGGAATTCCAAGGTTCCTAAGTCCGCAGGACACCTTGCAGATGTCGGTAGCCATTTCCAATACTACCAGTAAGGGCATTAATGCCGAAGTGACCATTGATGCCAAGGGACAGGTCAATACCATCGGTACCGCTGCTGGTCGTGAAACGCTAGATGCTGGCAAGGAAAAATCACTATCCTATGAGCTTGCTGCCAAAAATGAAATTGGACAGGGAGAGATTGAGGTGAAAGTGAAAGATGGAGGAGATGAATATCTCAATACCACCTCCATTACTATCAGACCCAATGTTCCATTGGTGAAAACGACGGGTTCAGGAGTTATCAACGATGCAGCCACTAGGCAAGTGACCATGGAAGTCGAAAAGTACATTCCATCCACAGTCAAAAGGAAGTTGATCGTGAGCAAGTCGCCAATGACGGAGTTTTCTTCTGATCTCAACTATCTCTTAAGATATCCATACGGTTGTATAGAGCAGACCACTTCCAGAGGGTTTCCGTTGCTCTATTATACCGAGATAACGGGCGAGAGCGCCGATAAGAATCAAGCGGGTAACAACGCCAACTACATTGTCAATGAAGTGATCAAAAGGCTGTACCTCATGCAACTATACAACGGAGGATTTGCCTATTGGCCAGGACAAGGAAATCCGAGCTTGTGGGGATCAGCCTATGCTACACACTTTTTGGTGGAGGCAAGAAGAGCTGGTTATAGTGTCAATAGTAAAGTGCTCAAGAAAGCACTTGATTTCCTCAAGAAGAAAGCCAACGAGAAAAAAGTGATTGATTACTACTACACTTATACTTCCAAGCGGGCTATCTATCCTCGCAGCAGTATTTACTCACTTTATATCCTGGCGCTTGCAGGGGAGCCTCAGCGCTCGACCATGAATTTCTACTATTCCAAGCAAGGCAGCCTTACGAGCGATAGTAAATATCTACTGGCTGCGGCCTATTCTCTGACAGGAGACCGTCAACGAGGGCTGAGCTTCCTTCCAAGTGACTTCAGTACTGACGCTACCATCAAGTCTTCAGGCGGTAGCTTCTACTCACCATTGCGAGATGAAGCGATCGCGCTTGCAAGTTTGCTGGATGCTGACCCTACTCATAGTCAGATTCCGGTGATGGCGAAGCACGTTGCGGACGCCTTGAAGAGCAGGAGATGGTACAATACCCAGGAGCGGGCATTTAGTCTTGTAGCGCTGGGACGGATAGCCAAGCAGGCAGCCAATTCCAATATCACAGCCACCGTCTCAGGTCCTAATGGCAAGATTGGGGAGTTTGAGAACACCAAAGAACCACTGGAGCTTGCTGGGGAAAACCTAACTGGCAATATCAACATTCAGACCCAGGGAGAGGGCACACTTTATTACTTCTGGGAGACCGAAGGCATTAGTAAGGACGGTTCCTATGAGGAAGAAGACAATTATCTCAAAATCCGTAGAACTTTCCTCAACGAGGGAGGAGGTACCGTGGACTTGAGCAATGTCAAGCAAAATGATCGAATCGTTGTGCGGCTTACCTTGCAAAATGCCTACGGTACGGCGGTAGAAAATATTGTGGTGACAGATATGTTGCCCGCATGCTTTGAAGTTGAAAACCCTCGATTTGGTGAACTGCCGGAGTACCGATGGATCAAAGACAGCAGCACCCCCGATCATAGTGATTTCAGGGATGATAGGGTGCACTTATTTACAGATTTGTACACAGGCCAGAAGAGGGTCTACTACTATATGGTGAGAGCCGTATCCAAGGGCAAGTTCCAACTAGGGCCAGTTGCAGCCGATGCTATGTACAACAATGAGTACCATTCTTACCATGGCGGTGGTGAGGTGATTGTCAAGTAGGAAAGAGAGTGATTTAGAAGAGAGGAGGGAGTATTTCATATCTAGGATAGTCCCGCTCTCCGCACTGGCCTGGCTCTGCCCAAGATCGGGTGGGACCAGCTAGGTCTAAGTGGCCAATTGATTATCTTCGATATAAATCAACCCCTATTATGAGCGAAAAGAAATCTAAAAAGACCCTCTCCATTGGCGGTGCCATACTACTGATCATTGTGCTTTATTTCCTTGGTAAGGAAACAGGTGGGAAGACCCTCACTAGCTGGCAATATTATACTATTGATCAGCACGGAAGCCTAGTCGAATCCCTCCAGGATGTTAATCAGGTTTTTCAGGAGATGGGATATAATAACACCTTTCTGGATGACTCTACGACGCAAATGGAATGGGACAACTTCAATTCAAGGGAAGAAGGTGACATGAGGTCTTACGCCGTAAAGGCGATAGTGACGATGAATGAAAATCAGCTTGAAATGACCCTGGAGCATTATGGAAATTTTGGCTTTACAAACGAAGAACGGATTGATAGCACCTTTGCTGAGTTTTCTGGCAGGTACCAGCAGCTAGGGAATTAGAGGTAACTGGAAGAACTTTAAAAAGCCGTCACTTCGACCTTGGGAGAAGGCCTACTTTAACAAAGCACTCCATATTTTACTGAGAAGGGAGATTTCTCCTTTCACTCGAAATGACATTAGAAGGAATGTTTTGAGGCATCTATTCTCGCCACTCTTACCATCTTTTCCTCCTCTTTCAAATCTGTCCAGGCAAACCAAACGGTACCATCGTGATATTCCATTTGAGGGAAACCGCTGCCCCTTGATTCATTGCCTTCGGCGATCACAAAGGGTGATTGCTTTTGACCGGATTTGTTCACCAATTGAGCCTTTATCATCGTCTTTTTACCCTCTCTGGCCAGCCAGCTTACCATGGCTTCTTCTTTAGAAACTAGTATCACATCTACTCTTCCCAGAGGTTGGGTTCGGTCAATGATAATAGGGTTGCTAAAGCTTTCTCCTCCATCTTCCGAAAAGATCACCTTCACCTCCGGTTGCGAGTTAACAGCTGAGAACAAGGCTACTGCCAGGGTATTGTCAATCGCTGCTGCCCTTGGTCCATTTACCGGACAGCCTTCAATCTTCCAGTTGTCTTCATATACTGTCCGGGGAGCGGTCCATTCCCCATCTATCAATCGGACAATGGACATATCCCTCACTTCCATATCAGATCGATCTCTGTAAATGAAAACGGGTCCATTTTCAGTCAGTGCTCCAGTGGTTTGACAGCAGTCACACACGCGATTGTCTAATTCATATTCATCAGTCAATCCGCCATCGGAGCTAAGGACGGCTGTTCTGATGGTCATAGGTCCACCCTCGCCATGGCCGCCACTTGTATTTCGTCCGTCCAACCATGCCAGCTGAAAATCATCGGAACTTAGTGGGAGCATCGTAACAAAACCATGTTCCGTAGGTGTACCATCTGAGTGAGGTATAACAGGGTCAGACCATGAGTTTCCTTTTCCAGAAACCACATTTACATCATAGGAGTAGGTCCCAGCCGAACTCTTGGCCAGGTAATGCGCTATCTTATTACCCTCAACATTAGTCGCCATCATAGGGTAGTCCGCCCAGTTCACAAACCAGTCGGCTCCGGTAGCGATTGTGTTGGAAGAAGACCAAGATTGCCCATCCCAACTAGCATATTTCAAAATGGTCGTATCACCCTTCTGTTCTACCCAGGATAGATAAAGTGAATCGTTGGCTCCTCTAATCAAATAGGGTAAGGAGCTATTATTAGCAGATGGTGATGGAACAAGTTCGACCTCCTTTTCGGAGGTCGATTTATCTTCTTTTTTTGAATCACCACAGGCAAATGCTAGACATAAAATCGATATGGCTAGTGGAGCTCTCATCAATGACCCATGTCGTGCCCACCGTCTTTGCAGCACATTGGCAAGTTGGCGTAAGCTTCGGGATCACGCATTACGGAATCCGCGTTGTATCCCAGCTTTGAGATTCTTT
>CAZZHO010000035.1:0-31164 GCA_964653795.1 uncultured Roseivirgaceae bacterium
TCTCCATCGTCATTGGCCCTTACCGCAACTTGCTCCATACCTAAAGAGTATGCATAGCAATGGTGTCGAGCATCGTGATATTGCTTCCTAAGTGTTTGTAGATACTCTTTAACCTCAATTTCATTGCTTGCGGAAAAAGCAAAAGCGTAGAATTTACTACCCCGATCTTTGAAAAACCCTTCAGAAGGGCTAGCAATTGTGAAGTAGTTATCCATCACTTCATCAGTCGACGTGCTTCTTTTCTGACATCCTTCGTTTCTGCCAACTCCAGTGCTTTGGTTAGATAGACTTGAGCTGTTTGAGGTCGATCATCACTTAATATCCTTCCCATCCCCAGATAGGATAGGCTTTTGTAGAATTCGCCATGAGAAGGTAAATCCTTGCCTTTTTCAATTGCTTGCGCATAGTGCGAAAAGGCCTTCTTGGAGTTACCTTTCACTTTTTCCTCATATAACCCCTTGAAAGTGTACCCTGCCATCTGGAAATAAGCCCGATCATGATTCACAAGTTGATTTATGGAAGCTTCGGACACATTACTCAGGTATTCTTCTCCCCGCAGCGATTCCAGATACTTGGTTAGTAAGTAAGCATTATTAGGATACTGCCTGACAAGGAAAGAAAGGTACTCCTGCGCTTTCTCAGGTGTATCCTCATATCTCAAATAGATATAAGAAATGTAAATATGAGCCTCGACTCGAAGGATCACTGTCTCCCTGGTGGCTCGATCTAGTTGTTGTAGACCTAGCTCCTGATCTCCTCCCTTGAATATCCAAACGAATGGCTTGTAAACCGGATACACCTGCGGGTACTTTTCACGGAAGTAATTGTAGAGGCCAGTCGGAAAAAGAAATTCATTAATCTCATCCGTCTTCTCAAAGCCCAACTTCACCATTTTATAAGCTTTATTGGCCTCACCCAATGCCTTCATATAGTCACTACGATCAGCAAAGTATTCCGCCATCAGGCCTCTCGCCGCTAGTTGAAAAAACAGTGATTCGGTATTCTCTCTGTAGTCACCCAACCCTTCGGCAAAACGAACAACCTCCTCCATCTTAGCGATAAACTGATTGAAGACGGTATCTTCCAAAACAGGTAAATGAAGCCATAGCAGTTGAATTCCTTCTATGATTGGGAGGATCGGATGGTTGGGCATCTCTTCACGGAAGTATTGAATGTACTTGTCCGCAGAATCCTTTTCAAGGTTGTAAATAAAGTCACCGGTTTTCTTCGCCAACTCTAGCCTTTCCTCATTGTCAAAAAATTCACTTTGAGCTACAGCTGCTTGAGTAAATCCAGCGAGTATTAGAAAAAAAAGAAGCGTGACCTTGTTGCACATGGACGATCAAAAAACGAGCGGAAAGCCACTTTCGTTCGTAAATTCCCTCTTTAAAACTTATCTGAGTCTTTGAAGCTGAAAAAATACACGGACATTCGGAACTTACCAACCTCCGTCCCAGTGCTTTTCTATGATGCCCAATACCTGGTAGCTCAACCTTATGAAAAAGTACTTGGGTTTGAAGTTGAAGAGGAGAATGGAAATAAGGCGAGTGTATTTTTCAATTTGGACGGGAAGATGGCTAGCAGTTTAAAGTTCTCGCTTTTTGGCTCAGTACTTGGCAACGCTTCCATTAATTCAAAAAAAGAGCTATTAAAATACACTCATCAGCAACTACTGAAAAATGGAATAGAGAAGATTGTCATCACACATCCTATTGCATTATACGGATTCGAGAATCCTACCTCATTCTTCCATTCTCTGGGCTATAAAATCGACTTTGCAGATTTCAATCAACATATAGATCTTACTAGCTATCGAACTGCGATACTCCACTCCATGGAGAAAAGAAAGTTGGAAAAAGGTCTACAGGAGGGTATTGAATGCTCACTAGCCTCCTCCTCTCAAGTGGCTGTAATTCATAGCTTTCTTTCAAATTGCCGGGCTCAGAAAGGATTGAACATCAATATAAGTGCAGAAAAACTCAGTCTACTATTCCAGCAATTTCCAAATCGATATAAATGTTTCACAGCTAATCTATCAGGAGAAATGATTGCAGCATGTGTAACCGTGGAAGTTTCAGGTAATGTTGCCTACTACTATTTACCAGGGACAGATGAAAAATACCAAAAACTGAGTCCTATGGTCGTACTATTAGATTTCATCTGTAAGTACTATCAAGCACGAGACATGAACTTTTTAGATCTGGGAATCTCCTCAGTGGAAGGCGTCAAGCAAGAAGGATTGTTTTTATTCAAAGAAAGAATGGGCGCTGAAACGCTCAAAAAATATCGGTTCTCAAGAGTTCTCAAGTAAATTCTGATAATGACTTCTCAACTTCAAGGATGCCTCCTGACTACCAAATCGGTTTATAAAATCTGACCTTATACTCTGACCATCGAAAGAGACTTTTTTATCAATAACCAATTGCATGGCGCTGGTAAGCGCATCAACACTACCTGGCTGCACCAAAACACCATTCGATTTTGTGATTATCTGCGGTAATCCACCTACCTCAGAACCGATCACCGGCAGGCCAGAAGCCAATGCCTCCATTACTGCAACTGGGAAGTTCTCATAGGTACTAGGTAGGACAAAAGCGTTTGCAGACTCTAATACTCTTTGTACCCCTTCCCTTGAAAGGGTTCCTTTCAGTTCTATTTTGTGGTTAATATCCAGATCTTTTGATAAGGATTCGAGCTCTTCTTTGATTGGCCCATCTCCTACTATAACCAACCTGAAATTGCCCCGAAGCTTAGAAGAGGCCTTAAGCAGTATATCCTGACCTTTTTCAGGAGATAATCGACCGACGTGTACAAAAGTAAAAATCTCGTTAGGGCTAGAAGCAACCTGAAAGGATGTTTCATCTATGAAATTATGAAAGACCTCACTTTCTATATTATACTGACTTAAGGTCTGTCTCAGGTTCTCAGATACCGAAAGGACTTTGCCGGCTTTTAGCAAAGGCTCAATCAGCTCTTTGACCGGATTCCTATTCCTTTGAAATGCAGGAAAAGGAAATGGGCCCATATGCTCTGTGACCATATAGGGCACCCTTAACTTCTCAGACAACTTCATAGCTACAAATCCGCCAGGATAACCCACATGTGCGTGAATTAAATCCACCTTGCCATGATCATTCTCAAACTGACTTAGGCTTTGCAGACTAGCTACAATATGACTTTTCACATTCCCTCCTAAAACCTTTCTTGTCCAAGTCATTCTCGGTTGATAATACTCAGCGCAATTAGTGGTTAACTCGACCTTTGATGATGTCTTTTGCCCGTGTCCGAGAATTTTATTGGGCCATGACTGGATGTCCTTGATCGCAAAAAGGGAATCATGGACATTAGGTCCCCAATGAGCCAAGGCAAGTTTATCCTCTGGAAAATACTGTGCATAGATAAGTGCCTGTTCTTTGAAAAAAATACCTGTATGAGGCTCATCAGCTGACGGATACCAGGAAGGAATAATTAAAATATTCATGATCTATTCATCCACTTCATATCCATATTTCAGCAGATACCTCCTCATTTTACGATCGCAAAAAGCTTTCTGCTCCTCCGTTAATTCAGTCCTCCAGTTACCAATAGAATTTTCATTTGGCAATTTGGATACATTCTGATGTTGAGGTAGCTCAAAAAAAGGATCCCTCAATTGATCTTGGTAATGCATCCAATTATCAGACTGATCTTCTACCTCCAGAAAATCATAGACTTTCTTCAAATTTCCCTGAGGATTTCTGACCAGTTCTTCATAGCGTACCAAAAGCCTTGGTGCAGTCCATTTATCAATCAAATTCAAAGATTTTATCCAGAAATCCGCTTGAGACTCAAGAGTTGGCAAGTGATCAAAAGACGACCGGTTTCTTTGATAGGAAGTTACTACATCCCTACCATCCCTTATAAAAAAGATAAATTTCGAGTTGGGAAGAAATTTCTTCAGAAGTAAAGCACTTTCAGTATTGACTGGAGTGGTATCTCCCCATATAGTATTTGGGCCTACTAGACCATAGGTTCTAAAAATGTGGTCGATAATACTTTCAAAATCCGGTAGCGGCTTAGGAAGAGATGTTGGCAAGCGCGCTTTGTTCCAAGTCGAAAGCTCGTCTTTCAGGATCAATTCATTCATTTTCATCCAAAGATCTTCGTCACTCAAATGATTGTAGAACACATACCTATAAAGAAGTGAAGTCAGGAAGTACTGCTCAGTAGGTAAGAACAAGGAGGAATGGGTATTGAGCAATCTATTTAGTAATGTGCTACCGTTTCGACCAGAACCAAAGACAAAAAAAGCTGAGCCTTCAGTTCGAACGGGCCTTTTCTTCAATGGAAATAATAGACGTAGTTGTAATAATGATGGTGCTAGCAATCTCAACACAGTATCAAATGTATTCGGATTGTACATTTGAAGGGTAATTAGTTATTCCAGATTGAAAGAATTTCCCCTTGTTTCTGTAATCTGTCTCTGCTACAATCATGAGAAGTTCGTGATTGAATCTATTCAATCTGTATTGGATCAAGATTATAGCAATATTGAGATCATCGTAGTAGATGATTGCAGTTCAGATAGTAGTAAACAAGCTATTGAAGAGTTCTTATCAGACAAGCCAGCAATCAGTTTTCTGGCCTTGGATACAAACATCGGCAACTGTAAAGCTTTCAATATTGGATATAGAAAATCAAAAGGGAAATACGTCATTGACCTGGCGACCGACGACAAACTCTGTAAAACCCGGATAAGTGAACAAGTAGAAGCTTTTGAAAGTCTGGATGCTACTTACGGGGTTGTGTATTCAGATGCTCAAATAATGGATGAAAAGGGATTGCCACTCTATACGCATTGTTCTGGATATCCTAGTTATCAAGATGACGTTTACCAACACCTCATTTCAACCTACTTTGTATCACCTCCAACTATGATGATAAAAAGAGAAGTCTTAGATCTTCTGGGTGGTTACGACGAAAGCCTTGCATATGAAGATTTTGACTTTTGGATCCGATCATCTAGATATTTCAAATATCATTTCATCGACAAAGTCCTGACAGAGGTCCGGCAGGTGAAAGGATCAAAATCCAGTCACTATCATGAGCGTATGAAGCACTACACGCTATCGACGATACAGGTTTGTCATAAAATCAAAGAGCAGAACAAGACTGAAGAAGAAAACAGAGCACTGGTTTCTCGTATCAGATATGAAATGAAGCATTCTGCGGTTCGAGGAATGAAGCATGAGAGCCGACAGTTCTACGAATTACTTTCACAATTAACACTGCCCACACTCAGAGATAAGATTTTTCTCAGAATCTCTGGATGCGGCCTAAACCTTTGGCCAATTGTTAAGCTAGTCAAATCCTGATCAACGGCGATTATCGTCAGCTTGCAACATACTCAGATAACTCTCAAAACGTGTTGGATGTATAGCTCCTTCCTCCACTGCAGCCTGAATGACGCAACCAGGCTCGTTGATGTGAATGCAATTATTGAATTTGCACTGCCCCAATAACTCACGCATTTCCGGAAAAAAATGAGACAGTTCTTCATTTTCAATATCTGCTAAACCAAGTTCTTTTATCCCAGGAGTATCAATAATATGAGCATCCTTCCACGTGAACATCTCAGCGAACGTGGTGGTGTGCACCCCCTTATCAGAGAAATCTGAAATATCGTTAACCTCTTGAGAGGTATTGGGAAGTAATTGATTGATGAAAGTAGATTTCCCAGTTCCGGAATGACCGGACAACAATGAAGTCTTATTCGCCAATATTTCTGGCAACTCTCCGAGATCCCCCGATTCAAATGAAGTGCTAACCGTTTTATATCCGATATCCTCATACATCCACTTCATAGCCTCCACAGTCTCCAATTCATCTTCTGAGTATATATCCGTTTTATTGATAACGAGAATTCCCGGAATTCGAAAAGTCTCAAGTGTAACCATAAAGCGATCAATAAAGCCAATTGAGGTCCTTGGCTGTCGCAAGGAAGTAATGAGTATGGCCTGATCAACATTGGCTGCTATGAGATGATGAAATCCCTTTTTTCTAGGAGATAGTCTGATAACGTAATTCTTCCTATTCTCTATGCTATTGATGACATAATCCTTACCATCTAGCAACTCAAGGTTCACTTCATCTCCAACCGCAATGGGGTTCGTAATCTTCTTATCATCCAGCTTGATCTTTCCCCTCAGCCTGGCATTGACCAAAGATCCATCATCAAGCATCACTCGATACCACAGTCCTGTCGATTTGCGAATAATACCCTTCACAGTAGTTGCTTTTTCAAATAACTCACCACCATATCTGTTGCTCCTGAGTTATCCGTGATGTATTGCTTATTTATGTCTGCCCTTTCACTGTACTGCTTTTCGTTAGCATCCATCTCCTGCATTTCCTTTACAATTTGAAACCCTTTCTGATCTACGGGCAAAATTCCTCCATCTTCAACTAACTTCTCAATTTCTGAAAACTTAAATATTTGCTCAGTATCACCCACAAAAACTGGAATACCGTAGGCTGCTGGTTCAAGGGTATTATGGACGCCAGATTGAAAAGCGCCGCCCACATAAGCATATCTAGCGTACCTGTAGACTTTTGAAAGGATACCAATAACATCTAGGAAGAGAATATCCCCTCCCTCAAAGAATGGATCAGAGTACCTAAGACACCCAGCACTCGCGCTCAATCTCTCAAGTATGATTGTATCATTTGTATCATGTGGCGCTACTATCAGTTGATAATCTTTGAATGATGCTATCACGCGCTCGATTATTTCAATATCAGAGGGCCATACACTACCAAAGACAATAAGTTGCCTTTCCTTGTCCCAAAAAGCCTGAAACACCTCATCTTCAAACAATTCCTCTGTAATGGCTAAAACCCTATCCACCCTGGTATCACCAGCAACCGAGACCTGTTGCATTCCGTAGCTGGCGATAACTTCAGCACTGGATTTATCCTGAACAAAAAAATGATCCAAACTTTTCAAAACTGGCATGTAAAGAGACTTTGCTCTTTGGAAATAAATCTGATCTTTTCGGAAAATAGAAGCAGCCACTACTACCCGGACATCTCTATTCAAACAATCTCTGAGGTAATTGAACCACAGGTCATTTTTTATAAAGAGCGCAACGTCCGGATTGAGCCAGTCCAGAAAGGAAGAAACATTCTTCGGCAAATCAAGTGGTAAATAAGTGACAATATCAGCGTGTTCATAGTCCTTTCTCACCTCATATCCTGAAGGAGAGAAGAAAGTCAAAGCCACTAACACATCCTCTTGATGCGTACTCTTAAGTCCCTCTATAATAGGTCGGCCTTGCTCAAACTCACCCAAGGAGGCCACATGTATCCATAGCAGCTTCTTTGCACCTCTATTGGCCACTTGGTCCGGCATGGCCGGCAGTTCGCTCCTACCCTCCATGAATTGTCTAGCCTTATCATTTTTCAAAGAGAAAATACGAATCACCAATCCATAAAGCCATATGAAACTATTGTAAAGGATTCGGTACATTCCCAAATATTCATTTTTTTTTGAGATTGTCGTAAGCTTCTTGGCATTAGTGTTTCCATTAAAGGTTAGTAATTTAGATACCTATTATCCAAACTAATCTTTCATGCGCCTCATTGCAATTGCTTTGTTATTATTAACCTCTTCTTTATTTGGTCAAGGAGTAACTCCTGCTCCTGATCGAACGGAGGGCGAGGGTCCTTTCTCACAGCTTATCATAAGAGGAGTCACCCTGATCAACGGCAATGGAGCTCCACCTCAGGGACCTATAGATATTGTGGTGGAAAACAATATCATCAAGAAAATTCAGGTGGTAGGTTACCCTGGTGTACCGATAGACCCTACAAAGCGACCACAACTAGCCCAGGGCGGTAGAGAATTAGATGCGGAAGGAATGTACTTGATGCCAGGGTTTGTGGACATGCATGGTCACATTGGAGGATCGAGTCAAGGCACACCCGCAGAATATGTTTTCAAGCTTTGGATGGCTCATGGCGTAACCACTGTGCGAGAACCCGGCAGTTTCAATGGAAGAAGTTGGACCCTTGATCACAAAAAAAGAAGTGCAAAAAATGAGATTACTGCCCCTAGGATAGTGGCTTACACTGGGTTTGGAATGGGTGGAAATGACATCAGCAATGCAGAAGAAGCGCGGAAATGGGTAAGAGACAATGCTAACGCAGGTGCAGATGGGATCAAGTTCTTTGGATCAAGTCCAGAAATTATGACGGCTGCGCTTGACGAAAACAAAAAACTAGGTCTTGGCTCTGCCTGTCACCATGCACAACTAAACGTCGGCTGGTGGAATGTGATGCACTCAGCTGAAGCGGGACTCACTACGATGGAACACTGGTATGGTCTACCGGAAGCCCTGTTTAATGACCGGGTAGTTCAGAATTATCCATTGGACTACAACTATCAAAATGAGCAGGATCGATTCCAAGAGGCAGGAAAGCTTTGGCAGCAAGCAGCGCCACCTTATTCGGACAAGTGGAATGCGGTGATGGACAGGCTCATCAGTCTGGATTTTACGCTGGACCCAACTTTTAACATTTATGAAGCGAGTAGAGATCTCATGAGGTCCATCAATGCCGACTGGCATAAAGATTACACACTCCCCTCTCTTTGGAAATTTTATCAACCAAGCCGAATATCTCATGGTAGTTATTGGCACGATTGGGGAACGGAGCAAGAGGTTAGCTGGAAAGAGAACTATAAGCTCTGGATGACGTTTGTAAACGAGTACAAGAACAGAGGAGGTAGAGTCACCACAGGCTCAGATAGTGGCTTCATATATCAATTGTATGGATTTGCCTACATCAGGGAATTGGAGTTGTTGAGAGAAGCTGGATTCCATCCGCTGGAAGTCATTAGGTCAGCGACTCTGATGGGAGCGCAAGCATTAAAAATGGATGATGAGATCGGAACAGTAGAAATAGGCAAAAAAGCGGACTTTGTGATAGTGGAAGAGAACCCAATTAAAAACCTTAAAGTGCTCTATGGTACGGGTGCTATTAAACTTTCTGCCGAAAATGAGGTAAAAAGGGTAGGTGGAGTAGCATACACGATAAAAGATGGAATTATTTTTGATGCTAAGTCCTTATTAAAGGATGTACGGGAGATGGTAAGTGCCGCCAAAGAGGAATCAGGTCAATTAAAATCACCCGGATATCCCAATTGGGAAAAGTGACGAAACAACGCCAAATATGTACAGAGCCCTTGTAATTGTAGTTTTACTTGGATTATCCGCATGTATCAAAACTGAAACAAGCGAAAACACATCGTCTTACGAGGCTCCTGATACTTTAGCGCAGGTTGGGCAAATTGTCCCAATACTGTCCATAAACGGTGAGCCATTTCCGGACAAAGCTTTCGAGGCAGGAAAGAAGGAACAGCGACTAAAACAATTAGAAGATGCTATCGCTATTTATGACAATGCACCCGATAGTCTTGAAGCCATTATCTGGTATGGAAGAAGGCTCGGGTACTTAGGTCGCTATCATGAAGCTATCAATATCTACAGTAAAGGGCTAGAGATTTACCCTAAGTCCTACAAGCTCCTGCGCCATAGAGGAGAAGCCTTCATCACAGTAAGAAACTTTGACCAGGCTAAGATGGATCTTGAAAGGGCTGCCTTCTATTCAAGATCTTTTGAAGATGAAACGGAACCCGATGGTTTACCTAACAGACTGAACAGACCACTTACTACCGTCAAATACAATATTTGGTATCATCTCGGCCTTGCCTACTACTTGAAAGGAAACTTTGATCAAGCTATTTCAGCTTATAAGAAATGTCTCGACGTAGGTGAAAATGATGACCTAACAGTAGCAGCTAGTACTTGGCTTTACAGAACTTATGTGAAAATTGGAAATGTGGATGAAGCCATGGCCATCTTGGAGCCAATTTCCAAGAACATGAAGCTAATTGAAAACAGATCATATCTCAATATTTTGATGCTCTTCAAAAATGAAGTCACTCCACAAAGAATCTACGAATTAGCCATCCGGCGAGATAATAGCTTAGACCCGACTATCGGTTATGGTCTTGGCAACTGGTACGTTTTGCAAGGAGAAGTGGAAACGGCAAAAGCCACATTCGATCAAGTGATTGCCAGCAACAGTTGGGACTCTTTTGGTTTTATCGCCTCAGAAGTTGAAAGGTCTAATCTGACCAGTAGCCCCCTATAGAGCTTGAATATCTCTTTTTAAGGCTACTAGCTTAGAAGGAAAGTCCGTTATGATTCCGTCAACGCCCATATTCAAGCATTTAATCATATCATCCCGCTCGTTTACAGGATAAGCGTAAACCTCATAGCCACGAGCATGCATTCTAAATATCCGTCGAGGTGAAAGTGTCTCAAAGTGAGGATTTAGAGCGTCCAGTTGAATCTCCTGCTTGGATCGCCCAAGATGGACTCTTGTCTCCACATAAAAAGCCACTAATGGAGCACTATCCTCTCCAATCAACAACTTTTTAGTTTGTACCCTTTCATCATAATTGTGTGCTTCTTCTAGGTATTTGTCTTCATAAGATTGCAGGATACACCATTCGAAACCATTTCTCTCTTCTCTGATCACATCAATGAGTTTCTCAGAAAAGTCGTGGTAGTGAGGATGATCCATGTGCTTAATCTCGATAAGCACCTTTGCACGTCCATCAATTAAATCCAGCGCTTCTTTAAGAGTGGGAATCTTTTGATCGGAGTACTTGGAATCAAACCATGAACCCGCATCAAACTGCTTTATCTCTTCCAGGGTGTAATCATGCACATCTCCTGTTCCGTTAGTCGTCCTATCTAGTGTCTGATCATGAAATACGATGATTTCCTCATCTTTGGTATGCCTCACGTCTAACTCGATCATGTCGACATTCAGGTCGAGCGCTTTTTGAAAAGCCGCTAACGTATTTTCAGGAGCTACACCAGAAGCACCTTTGTGGGCTATGATTTGAAACTCTTTGTCTTTAAGTCTCTTAATGCTTGTACTGGCAAAAATTGACTGATAGATCATGGGTTCGAAAAGCGATAAACCGATAAACGCCAACATAATAGGTGACGAGTACAGCAAAAACCTCCTGGTCATATTCTTCTCTGACATATATCAAATTTAAATAAAATGGATCAACCTACTGCTCCACTTCATTTAGGTTAATGTAAAGCTCCTCCAGCTGCTGCTGATCTATCGCGGATGGGCTGTCAATCATAAGGTCACGGCCGGCATTGTTTTTAGGAAAGGCAATGAAATCTCTGATCGTATCCTGACCTCCCATCAACGCACAAAGGCGGTCAAAGCCAAATGCGATACCTCCATGTGGTGGCGCACCATATTCAAAAGCTCCCAACAAGAATCCAAATTGGGCCTGAGCTTCTTCCTTAGAGAATCCAAGCACTTCAAACATTCTGCTCTGGATGTCTCTGTCATGTATTCTGATAGAGCCACCTCCTACCTCTACTCCATTGATCACAAGATCGTAAGCATTAGCATTTACGGAAGCTGGATCCGAATCCAATAGATGCATATCCTCTGGTTTTGGAGAGGTGAATGGGTGATGCATAGCATGGAACCTTTGCGTTTCTTCATCCCATTCCAAAAGTGGAAAATCCACTATCCAGGCTGCTGCTATTTCATCCTTAGACCGTAGACCTAATTTATCCCCCATCTCCAATCTCAACTCGGAGAGCTGTTTTCTGGTAGCTGCGGCTTCACCAGCTAATATGAGGATCAAGTCTCCGGGTTGTGCTCCGAAACGGCCTGCCCATTCCTTTAGCTGGTCTTCGCTATAAAATTTATCTACTGAAGATTTGAAGGTACCGTCAGCGTTGCACTTTACATAAACCAGACCTTTTGCTCCAATTTGAGGCTTCCGAACAAAGTCAGTAAGACCATCGAGTTGCTTTCTGGTATACTCCGCACAGCCAGGGGCATTGATCCCCACTACTAATTCGGCCTGATCGAAAACATTGAAGCCCTTGTCCTGCACTAAGTCATTTAGTTCATGAAACTCCATCCCAAATCTTAAATCCGGCTTATCAGAACCATATTTACTCATAGCTTCCGCGTACGGCATCTTAGGTAGTGAAGGCAAATCAATACCTTTAATTTCCTTATAGAGGAACCTGGTCATTCCTTCGAATACTTCCAATACATCATCTCGCTCCACAAACGACATCTCACAATCAATTTGTGTAAACTCCGGCTGACGATCTGCTCTCAAGTCTTCATCTCTAAAGCATTTGACAATCTGAAAGTATTTATCGAATCCAGACACCATCAGCAACTGCTTGAAGGTCTGAGGCGACTGTGGTAAAGCATAAAACTGACCTGGGTTCATCCTGGAGGGCACTACAAAATCCCTGGCACCTTCAGGTGTAGATTTTATCAGATAGGGAGTCTCTACCTCAGTAAATAGCGCTTTATCCAGATATTCTCTGGTTTTTTGCATCAGTCTATGGCGCAGCTCGAGGTTTTTCCGAACTTCTCCTCTCCTAAGATCCAAATAACGATACTTCATTCTTAGGTCTTCGCCACCATCTGTATCATCTTTTATCAAAAAAGGAGGAACCTTAGAAGCATTAAGAATATCCAGACCCTCCACTTCAATTTCAATTTCACCGGTGGGGATATTCCCATTCTTAGAATGTCGCTCTATTACTTTACCTGTTGCCGATAGCACAAATTCCCTACCTACCTCTCTAGCAGTCTCAATAATATTTGAGTTCGTCTTACCTTCATCAAACATCAGCTGAGTGATCCCATACTTATCCCTCAAATCGATCCAAATCAACCCTCCTTTGTCTCGGATCAATTGTACCCATCCACACAATGTGACAGATTCTCCAACGTTTGAAATTCTTAGTTCCCCGCAGGTATGTGTTCGCAACATGCTCAGCTATTTTTTTGCAGCGGCAAATTTAGCAATAGTTCGAGCTACTTTGGGACAAAGAATAAAGCTTCAATTATAGATTTGCACAATGATTTTTCAACCAAAGGTTAAATACCTGTTCTCCTCTCTTCTGGCCCTCATGTCATTGCTGTCAAAAGCTCAAATTCCCCTTGAAAGGAAGAAAGTGACAGATGAAATCTCTATGAAAGTACCTTCAAATTTTATCTCTATGACAGAGGGGGAGAGAAATCAGCGATATATCTCATACAGGACACCTGTGGCAATGTATACAAACATCGAACGGACAGTGGACTTAGGTATCAATATTACCGGTAGCACATGGGAGACTGGTGATCTCAAAATCCTGAAAGACTTTTACAAGTCCAACATTCTCAGCTTATACACAGAAGTGGATTTCATTCAGGAGGAAATAAAGAATATGGGTCAGAAAGAGTACATCGTATTCGAATTTCAATCAAGGGTCTACGAAGAGAATAGCTTTAAGAATCAGGTGATTTCTAAATACACCTACATCCAGTACACATTGCATCAGGACAAGATTTTACTATTCCACTTCACCGCTCCAAAACAGCTCAGGTCTAAATGGCAAACCTCTGTTGCTGAGATGATGGAAAGCATAAGAATCAAAACATAATGCTTTCAGTACACAGTGATGAGCACTTTATGAAGCTAGCCTTGCAAGAAGCACAGGATGCATTTGATAGAAATGAAATTCCTGTAGGAGCCATTATCACGATCAAAAACAGGGTCATTGCAAAATCTAGCAACCAGGTAGAAAAACTGAATGATGTGACGGCTCATGCAGAAATGATCGCCATCACTTCAGCTCAGAATTATCTCGGAAGTAAATACTTAAATGACTGCAAATTATACGTTACACTGGAGCCTTGTGTCATGTGCGCTGGTGCCTTGTATTGGTCACAGATTGGAGAAGTGGTTATTGGAGCTAGAGACCAAAACAGAGGCTTCTCCAGAATTGAGGAGCCAATTATTCATCCGAAAACCCAACTAAAGTGGGACGTGATGGAGGCTGAATGTGCTGATCTGATTACAACTTTTTTTCAAAAATTGCGAAGGAACAATTCCTAACAACTATTGTTGTATAAACACAATAAAAATTCGAATCACTAAAACGATAATAATTAATAATTATGGCTTTTGAATTACCTGCTCTACCCTATGCTCATGATGCTTTGGCACCCCACATAGATGCCAAGACTATGGAGATACATCATGGAAAACACCATGCTGCCTACGTTTCAAAATTGAATGCAGCAATAGAAGGCACAGATATGGCGGATAAGAGTCTTGATGATTTGATGAAGAATCATTCTGACAATGGCGCTGTAAGAAATAATGGTGGAGGTCACTGGAATCATACCCTCTTTTGGTCAATCATGAGCGCTGATGGAGGCGGAACACCTTCCGGGGACTTGGCAAGTGCTATCGATAGTGCTTTTGGTTCATTTGATAAATTCAAAGAAGCATTCAGCAATGCAGCGGCTACAAGATTTGGTTCGGGCTGGGCTTGGTTATGCGTTGTGGATGGCAAACTGGAAGTATGCTCATCAGCTAACCAAGACAATCCCCTTATGCCAGGTATTGGTTGTGGTGGAACCCCTATTCTAGGTCTGGACGTATGGGAGCATGCTTATTACTTGAATTATCAAAACAGAAGACCTGATTACATCGGCGCTTTCTTCAACGTTATCAATTGGGACGAGGTAGCTAAAAGATTTGCTGCTGCTTGATCTTAAAAGAAAATTATCAGATGAGATCCCGGCTAGTCCGGGATTTTTTTGCCCTTTAATTCCTATTCCACGAGCAAATCATCGGAAATGTTAGCAGATGGGGAAGCATCAGCTCCCTCCTGATCTTGCTTTTGAGATTTGAGCGGCAACTCTATAAAGAAAGTGGTACCAACCCCAGGAAGCGAACGAAAAAATAGCCGACCTCCATGTTCTTCAACTATTCCTTTGCACATAGCCAATCCTAAGCCGGTACCCTGACCGACCTCCTTTGTAGTAAAGAAAGGATTGAAAACCTCTGATTCGATTGACTTGGGAATACCTTTCCCACTATCCTCAACCTTGATGGTCACCTGTTGCAGCCCTACATTATATGTCAAGTGAATCTTAATAAAACCTTCACCTTCAATTGCCTGAATGGCATTGGAAATAATATTTAAGAGTACCTGATTGATCTTACTGGGGTTGCACTCAACTGGCGGTAGCTTGTTGTACAACCTCTTTACTTCAATTCGTCCCTTCAGTTTACTTTGGAGCAAGACAAGAGTGGACTCAACGTATTCCTCAATATTGATCAGTTTAAATTCTGCATCATCCAACCTCGAGAAAGTACGTAAACCCTTCACGATTTCAGCGGTTCTCTCTGCTCCATTTTCGACCGAATCCATGAGCGCCTTGAGCTCTTCGAGCAAGATATCATATTGAACTTCTTCCTTCCGCTTCTCATTTTCATTCAAGGATTCTTTGAGCACTCCTACCTTATCTTCCAGTTCTCCAGAAGCAAGTGAGTTTTCGAGCTTCTTTAATAGCTCGACTCTATAGTTTTCATACTCAAGCAAATCTTCAATGTCCTTTTTAAGATGCTTGGCACTTCCTAATGTATAATTTACCGGGTTGTTAATCTCATGGGCTATACCGGCCGTCAATTGGCCCAAAGAAGCCAGTTTCTCTGATTCGACCAATCGCTTACTTGTTTTCTTCAACTGGTGATAAGCATCTTTTAAAGCTTTGTTGTCTTTGGCTACGGTCTTTAAGAAACCCGGCAAAAGCAGCGTGACTGCTATATATGGAAATAATGTCCCAACTGAGTTAAATATTAAATCATACTTGGTTGGAATCTCATCAGGAAACTGTAACCCAAAAGAAACGGAGCCAACGAAAAAGCCGAGAATGGTCAATATTGTGAGTCCTGAGAAGTAGTACCAATTGCGTCTAACTCCTGGTAGTAAGCCGAAAAATGGAAGTAAGAATAAGTTTGCCAGAACGTAGGAATATGGACCACCAGTGTAGTAGATCTGCGTAAAATAAGCCAAGTACAAAGTCAGTATAACCCCCCAGGTAATGTACCTAGACTTCATAACCCATCTAAAGGCAAACAATAGACAACAAAGCATGAAGGCAATGAGAATGGCCAAACCAAAAAGCACTTCTGCGCCAGCCAGATAATAAACTGAGCCATAAACAGCACATCCTACCAGAGCAAAGAATATACAATACACCTGAATACGACTTATGATTTCATTGGAGCGTCTTCTTCTGAGTCGTTCAGGTACAATAGCATGTACTAACTTTCTAATCATGGCGCGGTGAGTCGCATGTAGGTATAGATAGTAATTTAGGAAAAATCTTAGCTTTTGCGAATAAAAAAGGCGTCCCCAAGGAACGCCTTCAAAATATTGTCAAAATAGTTACTTACAATCCAAGCTTCACAAGAGCATAACCAACTGAGACCTGAAAAGTATTTGCTTTTATTTCTCCCAAATTCGGATCATCAGAGAGGTCCGTCAAACCTATCAGATATCTTGCATGCACATCCAGGCCAAACGGTAACTCCATACCAGCACCCACTGCCACTGAAAAGTCTGAGGTATTTACAAAATCAGAAAGCTCCAAATTCGATGGTATCCCTTGGGTATCACTCGTGAGTATCAACCCGAATTGGGGTCCTGCTTGCAGGCTCAAGCCTGGTAAAACATAGAACTTACCAATTATTGGAAGTGAGAAAAAGTCATATTTGGTGTCGTTATTATTAGCATCCTTGAAATTGGTAGTTGAGTATAAAATTTCAGGTTGGATCCCTATCATAGCAACTTTAAAAGTACCAAAGACTCCAGCATGCCATCCAGAAGAGCTCTCGTTAGCAGACCCTGTCAAATTCTCGACATCAAAAGAACTAGCAGACGGAAAATTGAGCCCTCCTTTCAACCCAATTTTTATCTTTTGAGCGGAAGAGGTGAAAGCAACAAAAGCGCATAACGCCAAAACGAGTGATAATTTTTTCATAATCATTATTTTGAGTAGGTCAAAAATAGGTAAAAAAAGAAAGGGGCCATTACCCCCTTCTCATTGTGAACCTACTACATGAAAAATCTTCTAGAAAAATTTTGACACTGAGAACTCTAAGAAGCTGTCCTCTCTGAATAAGTACAGAAATTCTTCCTGATCAACTTTTGAGAAAATCCTGGATTCTATTTCTACTCCCCACGAATCGCCAACCCTCCGACTGGCCTCAAGAGAGTACAAACGAGTACTATGCTCCAAATCCAGTATACCACCAAACAGAATTTGTGTGTCTTGTATGTCATTAAAAGCTAATCGGGAACCCACAAAGAGGTCGTTTTGAAGACCACTGATTGCTAACTGATCTCTATCATCATATAGGTACTCCATCAAAAAGCCAATGTCTATCCCACTATTGCCAACATTCCCGAAGGTGTATTCAAAACCACCAGCAAAAGCCAGCATATCCTGTAAATCATTGAACCGCTTGATCACCTCTGCTTTCCAAAGTAAAGGGCCGGTAGTTGCCTGAATATCTAATCCGGTCTGACTGATCACACCGTAAACAGGCTGGAACTCTTGAATATTAGCAATAATTGGATCCCTTCCGGTGCCATAGAACTGTGAAACGCCTATATCAAAAACCCCAAAATAGTGAGAGTACCTGAAAGCGATATCAGGTCGATATTCTTCTGCTGCACTCTCAAACTCGAAAGACGATCCGTCCAAAATAAACGGGGTTCTCAACCTGCCTTTCCTACCTGGAAATACTTGCTTTCTGAAATAAGGGAGAAGGAAAAAATCCAGTGTACCAAAATTCGTGAGGTAGGAAAAATGAGCCATTGGCTGGCCAAGTTTCTCTTCTCTATCAAAGCTTTCAACGACATCCGTCTGATTGATGATATCAACCAAATGGGCGGATTCAGTAACTCCCCAGAACACCTTCTTTGCACCGATACTTAACTCTGCGTTTTCCATTACTACCTGCCAGTAGAGTTCTCGGATATCAGCATGTGTCCTGCGGTAATCCTGATTATCGTATCGAAAAAAACCAGCAAAACGAATGGCATACTTACCATCTTGCCACTCTCTTATATACTCCGGTTTTATGGCAAAAGACAAATAAGTATTTTCTTGTCCCTGGTATAATCCATCATTCCAGAACCAGCTAAAATCACCAATTAACTCGGCTTTAAAATCCTGATAGACTTCATCCTCTTGGGCCATCAGGTCCTGCAAAAGGATGAAGACTGCTACCATGGTGCCTATCAGCACTTTCAGTACCCTCACTTGATTTCTATTTAAATCTGTGAAAGTCATCGACTACCGGCCAGCTCGAGCCAGGCTATTTTGGCTGAAATCATTCTCTTCCAGCCCAATTTTAAAAGCATAGTCTTCAAACATCAGCCTTGTCTCTTTTCCTGTTTGGTGGTTGATCATATGAAACTGACTAGCTCTCCAATGCTTGTCCAGATAGAGCTCATAGTCACTGTAAGTGAGCGTCTTGAGATGTCCTCCTCTTCGATCATAGAAATCTATCTTCTCCAATCGATAGTTCTCTTTGTTGTAAGCTACCACCTGCTTGCTGTATCCTGATTTTGGATCAACAGGATACCGCTCCACCAAATGAACTGCGGTACCATTGACATCTCCCTCTTCGATATACTTATAGGTATACTTTTCAACTTCCTGAGAAGACAAGTCTTCATAGGCGAATTCACTCCCTACAAAAGGTCCTGACTTATTGCTTGAAGAGATCCGCTTCACCCTTTTCAAAGCTGGTAAATAGAGCCACTGATCATCGGATCCCACTTTATGAGTAAAAGTCAAAGTGGCTGTACCCTGAACGTCTTTAGGACTGTTGAATACAATTAAAGACTTATCTCCGTCTTCTGTTAGTTCCAAGGTCTTTGTTTCCAAGAGCCGTTGCGTCTCTTGACCTTGTTTATTTTTCAATACCATGGTTAGACTTACACTAGAGCTTTCAAACCCTTGATCTATAGCATCTGCCTCTTTTGCTATTTGCAAACCTTTTTCTTCCGAGGACTGTGCCTGAATGGATATTGCTGCGATAGCGGCAATTAGTGTTATTACTAATGATTTCATTGCTTTCGTTTTTAAATGTTGTTATGTAATGGATTAGGCTGGAACTGCTTTTGTTTGAGAGGCATCTCCAGTACTGGTGGCATCCTGTTTTCTTTTACTTGGAAAGGTGAGCAGTAAAGCCGGCAGCATCAGGAAGTCCAGGATCAATGCTAAAGCAATAATCAGGACCGTGATCTTGGCCATATCTGAATTCAACCCAAAGTCTGATTGCGCAATCACCAGAAACCCAACAATCAAAACAAATGTCGTAACAAGTAAAGCCTGACCAACCGTGGAAAATGCATATCGAACTGCTTCTTGTGGAGACTTGCCCAATTCTCTTCTGGCTCTCAAATACTTTGAAAGAAAGTGGACGGTATCATCCACTATGATACCCAGGGTCATGCCAAATACGATAGAGATGCCAGTGTTTATATATCCATAAAGGAGTCCCCAAACCCCTAATCCAACCACTATTGGTGTGATGTTAGGAATAAGGGAGACCGCCCCGAACTTGCCACTTCGGATAGCAAAGCCCAGAACAATCGAAATGAGAATCAAAGCGACCGCTGTGCCAGAG
Organism: uncultured Roseivirgaceae bacterium; assembly: GCA_964653795.1. Taxonomy (GTDB): domain Bacteria; phylum Bacteroidota; class Bacteroidia; order Cytophagales; family Cyclobacteriaceae; genus JAWPMT01. Next base: position 19,604 of record CAZZHO010000035.1, read on the forward strand.
ATCATGCTCTTAATTTGCCGTTCCGAAAGATGTGCGAACATCATGGTACTGCTAACTCCCTCTGTGTGCATGGACTCTGGTGTGTGATTTTCCAGCCATTGCGAAGCTGAGCGACTCAAGTCCAACATTTCCAGCGTAGAGATATTCTCCAGGGTGACGATCATTCTTGTTTCAGATTTGTCAACGTTTACTTGATTATTAAGGTCAAGCCCCAGAGGAAGCGACAACTCGTAAAGCAATAGATATTGCGCTGCTTCTTCCCTTGATTCAGGAATTCTGAAATAATCAGGATCATCACCGTGCATAGATTTATTGACATGCTTCATCACTTCTGTAAAGGTATTCACATGTTTCACCTCCGGATGGGTATATAACCAGTCCTCAAACTCCTTCAATTTGGCTTGATAAGCTGGTTCATTGATGCCGCCAGCTTCCCCAGCTCCAAGTGAAAATTCAACCGTGTAAATGCCCGTCAAATTATCGCTGATATAATCTGTATCCTGTCTAAATGGCACATCAGAGCTGAAGTATTTGATAAACTCATCATTGAGCTCGTTTTTCACAACAAAGGAGGAAAAGAAGAGTATAAAGACCACACTTCCTGCCAGTACTAAGGCTCTCCTGGCAATAACGAATTCAGCCAGTCTATCAAGGAAAGAAGGCTTAGCATCCTGTGGGTCTTTCTGCTTCACTTTAACTGGCAGGATAGCCATCATGGCCGGGAGCAGCAAAACTGAGAACAAGAAAGCAGCGGTCATGCCAATAGATGTCAGATTACCCAGATCCCTGAAAGGAGGAGAATCAGAAGTATTCATCGAAAGGAAGCCTATCACAGTAGTCAAACTTGTAATGAAGACAGGCATGAAATTAACTCTCAAAGTCTCGATGATCGCCTCGTGCTTGCTGTCTCCTCTTCTCATTCGCTGTAGCAGCGTGATAAGAACATGAATGCTGTCAGCGACCGCCAGTGTCATCACAATATTGATGAAGGATGCGGATGGTGGTGTCAATTGGATACCCAACCATCCGCCCATTCCCATAGCTGTGACAATGGAGAAAATAATGACCAATAAAGTGGATATGGTTCCACTAATGGACCTGGTGGTTAAAAGAATTGTGATGATAATAAACAGAAACATCAATGGAGTTAGGGTGGCTCCATCTCCAGCCGCTGCCTCAAAAAATGCCGCGTTTAACATGACGAATCCAGACATATGCACCTCAAGATTCGGATTGGACGATTCAAACTCAGCCACCATCTCACGGACATAAGCCACTATTTCCGCATTTTCACCATTATCAGCATCTGGCAGTCGAACCGTAACATTCACTGCAGTTACGGTGCCCTCTTCATTGATAAGCCTATTGACCAATCTGGTATCTGTAGTGGCTATTTCTTTAAGCTCAGCAAGCTCATTACCAGATTTATTGATCGCGTTAGAGATGAGATCATCTACATATAAGTCATCACCTTCTGCCCTGGTATACTGGAAGTTAGTGATCGCATCAACCCTACTGCTATAGGGCACCTGCCAGGATTGACTGGTCAATGTTTCAATAGCATCCAGATTTTCCGGAGTAAACAGCGGTCCCTCCTTAGGAGAGATCACCATGAATACATTGTCATCTTTAGTGTATTTAGCCTGAAGGCCATCGTAGGCTAACAGCTGCGGATTGTCTGCACTAAAGAACACGTGGTAATCACTATTGAATCTCACGTACTGAGCACCATATCCAGCAACCATGGCTACAATAATGGACATGATTAATACAGGCCATCTGTACTTGATTACTGTCTTACCCCATCTGGCTCCGAAATCACCGGAGGTCTTTCTGAGGTTTTGCATAGCATCTTTCATAATAATTGGTAGTTCGGTTTTTTTCTTCTTGACGACTGGTATTTCCTAATTGGGACAGCCCTAGATGATTTTATATTCAAATTTTTCAAAATTCAGATATTTCGGAATTCGAAATTATAAGAGAAAGAACGGCATCCAAATAATTTAGTTTTAAAATATTTCGATTTTCGAAATTTATTTTTGCAGCTCATCGGATAAGAGGCATTTCAGCTGATTCGGTAAATGCTCTCCAGTGTTTTTTCAGCTAAGAATTAGATAAAGAATCTATGTAAGTGTGACAGAAGTTGAGTTAAACTTCTTTGGCTTCCTCCATCTCGGGGGTGAAGGCTGCCGCTTTTTCCATTAAAGAAACGAGTGTTTCTTTCTCCTGATCATCAAAAGCGTTAAGGCAGGTGCAACCGAAGCGAAACATACTCTCCTGTAGCATCTTGTAGATGCTTTTGCCTTCCTCACTCAGCGCTACCATCACGATCCTTCTATCCTCGGGAGAATAGTGACGAACCAGTAATCCTCGCTCGATGAGCTTATCGACAATCCCGGTAGCAGTACTCATCGGAACCCCTAAAAACTCCGATACCTCCCGCATAATCATGCTTTCCTCTTGCCCTAGCATGACACAGAGTGTGAAGTCTCGTTTAGAAATAGCTCCGAATGCCTCCATACAGGAATTATCTACTTTCTGCATGCCCAGCATTATGCCTTGCATTCCTGCAATGAATCGATCTACTATTTCTTTTTCTCCGGTACTCATCTTAAAAATCTCCACAAAAATACTTCAGAAGTCGAAATATTCAACGACCTACCAGTTCGAAAGTTTTGCCACCTCGTCGAAAGATTGTGAAAGTGTCGTGGAGCCTCTAGTTTTAGATCGATGAAAAATGAGAAGATTAATTTGGTGGCATTTGATGCGGACGACACCTTGTGGGCGCATGAAAATATATTTCAAGAAGCGCAGGTCAAGTTCAAGACCAGCTTAGAAAAGTACTCTTCCAATGAAATCACGATGGACAAACTCCATGAGTATGAACGTAAAAACCTTCAATACTTTGGATATGGCGTGAAAGGCTTCATGCTCTCCATGATCGAAACAGCCATTGAATTGACTAGCGGGAGGATTCCTGGAAATGAAATACAGCAAATCATCGATCTAGGCAGGTGGATGCTGAACCATCCCGTTCACATTTTAGACAATGTAGAGTTCACGCTCAATCAGCTCAGGAAGAATGGCTATACACTCATTATCATCACAAAAGGAGATTTATTTGATCAGGAGACAAAGATTGCGAGATCCGGCCTTGCCGAAAACTTTGATGCGATTGAGATTGTGAGTGAAAAGAAACCGGAGATCTACCAGTCAATATTTACGAAGTATGATTTTGATCCATCTGAAACAGTGATGGTAGGCAATTCCCTGAAGTCGGATATTCTCCCCGTATTGGCCATAGGAGGTCATGCCATCCATATTCCATTTCACGTGACCTGGGTGCTGGAGCAAGTGGAAGATCACCAACTGGAGGGACATGAGTATCATCAGCTATCAGATATATCCATGGTTCCCGACTTTTTAGAAACCCTTACTTGAATTTCTCGAGGAATTTCTCAGACCTTAACTCAAGCCAGGAATGATCTGAACCAGGAATAGAAAAACCAAGATGCCCTCCATGTTTGCTAAAATCACTTTCCAGTTTATTAATTGCTGGTATCCGATAGCTATTAGGCCCTAACACTGGATCATTGGTGGAGCTGATAAATAAAAGAGGAAGCTTAATTTGCTCTACATGAGAGTTAAATGCTAGTCGGCCATAGGCTTCTTCAATACTGGAAAAGCCATGAAATTTCATCGTATATTCTCTCTGCAGTTCTTCAATTGATTGGATGTGATCCAAATCGGATAAATCAAATAGGTCAGGATGCTGCTCGGCCTTCCTCCTAATCCTTTTTTTCATCTTTTTCAGGAATGCATTACCATAGACTTTACCGAGACCCTTTCGTAATCTTCTCGCTGTTTCTTCAAGATCTAATGGAGTGGAAAAAGAAATAGCCGCCGTAACGGCTGAATGGACATGATCATTCCCCAAATAGTTATAGGTAGTCACCCCTCCCATGGAAAATCCAAAAAGGAATACTCTTTCGTAAATCTTACTGGTACAACCATGTTCGATCACAGCGTGAAGGTCCGGAAAGTCTCCAGCATGATAGAGTCGGGGTAATCGATTCAATTCTTTACTGCATCCCCTAAAATTCCATATCAAGATATCATAACCCCTTTCAGAGAAATACCTTGCAGACCTCTCTATGAAGTAGTCCCGGCTATTGCCTTCCATAGCATGAGACATTACGATTAGGCGATCGCTACCTGATCTTATCCAGTCCAGATCTAAGAAATCTCCATCAGATAACTCCAATCGTTCCCGCTCATACGGCAATCTATATATCTCATACTGCCAATAAGGAACTGCAGATTCCAGATGGCTATTTATCAGATACCAAGGCCTTTTATAGTGCTGAGGATTGCTCATCTTTGATTCTCAAAAGTGAACAAAGTCCTTTGAAGTTGGATAAGCTGAAAGCCTTATTTATTACAATGGCCCTTACGGTCTCCTCATTTTGCCAGGCGCAATATGATACAGCTTCGGTGAAAGCTGTTATAGCCAAGCTGGCCGCAATGCAGGTGCAGGAGGACCCTTTCTACGATCAAGGTCTATTCCGATCTTATCGAAAGTGGGACGATCAGATGGTAGAAGATAATACCTTCAGCTATCCAGCTACCATCTCCTACTGGCTCACAACCTTCCAGGAGCAGTTGCCAAATGAAGTTCAACCTCAAGCGGAGCAAATCATTGCCAATGTCAACAAAAACTGGTTTAGGTATGCCAACCGGAAAGGTGAGGCATCCTTTAACTTCTGGCAGACCATAGCCCCCGACCTACCCTTCCCCAATGGCACCAAGTATCGAAAGCATGGGAATCGACTACCTGATGATCTGGATGATAGCTCCATGATTGCCATGGCACTTTCTGATGATAGTCTATCTGCTACCGTCAGGCAAAAAATTGTCAATTACGCCAAATCAAACAATCACAAAGAGGTGGATTCAGCTCCAAGGCCGCTGAAGCGATCCGAGGCTTACCGGACCTGGTTTGCAGACAAATGGATACAGGACCTGGATGTGGGGGTGATGTCCAACATCCTGATGTTCAATTTCATAAATGGATTCCCCTTGAACCACTATGATTCTGCCACTATTCAGCACATCGATCAAGTAATAAAATCCGATCTGCATTTTGAGGAACCTGATAAAGTATCGCCATACTATACCTCAACAGCCAAGATTATTTACCATATCGCCAGGATGATTTCCTTCGATGAGGCTGGATATTTCGATGAGTTAAAACCCACACTTCTGGCAGATTGCCAAAAGGCATGGGATACTTCGGGATCAGAAATGGAAAGGTTGATGCTCCTAACTGCCAATGGCTGGCTGGGCGGTGGTAAGCTAGGTGTCTTGGATGAAGAAGAGCTTTTAGCAGATATCCAATCATTCTACTTCTTCTCAGGGTTTGGATACTTGCCCTTCCCTCCTGCAAAATCCTGGATGATCAAAACCTTTAACCTAGTGCCGGATATGTATTGGATTTCTCCTGCCTTCAATCTCGGACTAACGTTGGAATACCTGATGGTAACTGGCAACAAAATAGATCCAACTTTAATGAACCGAATACCGAACAAGCTACTCTAGTGCTAAAGCTGATAGGGTACATACTCTATACTATCCGACCTTCAGCGTGCCTGATGGTGGGCATTATTGTTGTGACAGCCTACAGGCCAAACTGGTCACAATGGATGGAAGCCATCCTACTCTTTGGATGCGCTTTTCTGGGATCTGCCTATTGCTTTATTGTCAATGACATATTTGACAGAAAAAAGGACTTATTGAACAATAAGCTGCGACCCATTGCCACAGGTAAACTACCTCTGAAAACAGCTAAGACTACCACGATCATCATCGGAACCGGGTACTTGATATGTGCATGGTCTCTCAATGAAATAGTACTTGGACTAGCCATTTTCTCTCTAAGCTTATTCTCTACTTACTCCTTTGTCAACCGAAAATATGGATTGCTTTCAAATCTAATGGTGGCATTCTGTGCTTCGGGGGCTCTATGGGGTGTGGCTGTATTAAAGGACTATGAAAGGTCCTTATTCATCCTTTCAGGAGCGCTCTTCTTTATGATCGTATTCCGAGAAATTTTATTGGATTGGCTGGATGTAGAAGGTGACAAAGCTTCAGGAAAAAACTCTATTCCAATTCAACTTTCAACGTCTATTGTACTGGCAATACTAGGCATCTGCCTATTGGCGGCATCTGCCATTCTACTGATGACCCTTCGTCCATCAGCCTTTGGCCACTTCGATATGATCATAATTGGTCTGATAACTTCTGTCTGGTTTCCTTTTGGCTACCTGACACTAAAGTCATCAAGAGAGCGGGTTCTATTCAATATTAGATTCAGCCATGTCAGCTTTATACTTCTGGTAATGGCCATTATCTTCCGTTGAAGCGCATTACTTTTTGGAAGTATAGGTCTACAGGACGATTCTTTGCTTGCTGAGAATTACAAGTTCTCCCGCAAATCAATAACCTCTCTGCCTGTTTACCTCATACATGAACATGCCTGCCGCGACCGAGACATTAAGCGATTGGACCTTGCCCAATAGTGGGATTCTGGCCTTGAGTTCACAAACATCCAATACCTCCGAAGAGATACCTATATCTTCAGATCCCATCACGAGTAGGGTTGGATCTCTTAGGTCCACCTGATCCAGGTTTTCGTTAGACTTCTCGGTACAGGCCACCGCCCTGAGACCAGATTCATTAAGATACTTCACGGTATTAGCCAACGACTCCACTCGGCAGACCGGCAGATAGTTCAAAGCACCGGCAGATGTTTTGACAGCATCCGAGTTGATCTGTGCGCTATTCTTGGTGGGTATAATGATCCCATCAGCTCCCAGGCACTCAGCGGTTCTGGCAATAGCACCAAAATTGCGAACATCGGTCACCCCATCCAACATCACGATAAATGGCGCTCTCCCTTCCTCATACAAGCGCTGGACTAGGCTTTCTGCCGTATAATACTTGACTGGCGATACAAAAGCCACTACACCCTGATGGTTCTTGCGTGTGAAGCTATCCAGCTTTTGCGGTGGCACCTTGGAAATGGGCGTAAGTGTGCCTTTCAGTTCTTGCCACAGCTCTTTTGCCAGGTCTCCTTGCAAGTTTTTCTGTAAGAAAACCTTTTCAAGATCTCTCCCCGCCTTGATCGCTTCGATGACCGCTCGGATCCCGAAGATCATGTTTTCGTCGCGTACTTTGGGTTTTACAGGCCGGCCCTGATACCTTTTATTCTTTGGGTCCATGAATCTCTATACTCTGGGTCTCTGATCAATGTGTAAAGCTGGGGCGCAAAAAGAGTGGAGATCTTGATAAAATCAAACTTTTCTGTATCACCATAGTACCAGGTTTCTTTACGACCATCAGACTCCACACGGTCAGGCGAACCATATACTAGGAAAATCATGCCCTGATCGGTCTGCCAACCTGGTTTGTAGTTGGTGAACAATAAATTGGCTGCAGTGACCCTTCTGAAATAATTTCTAATGGCACGCTTCGCACCAGCTTGCCCATTGGCTGACTCAATCCAAAAGTCCTGGAAAGCTTGTCTGGGATTTGGAGACTGGATCATATCTCCAAACTCCCTGCTAGAACATATGTATTGCATGGTGGAAATCAGCTCATCGATGCGCCTGTATCGAGGAAAGTATGGCGGACATTGCAAAAAGCCACTCCCTACAGATGAATTTGTATCTGCTTGAATGAAGTAAAAGGCATTTTCCAGGACTTCCACATCACCATCATAAACCAATAGCGTATCAATCTCCAAGACAGGTGACAAGGCGCCCATATTTCCAAATGGTGGGTCAGCAGCTCCAAAGTTTTTGGCATATATATAGGCATAGAGCGCATCCACCGATTGATAGGTAGGAAGAGATGAAGCATAGTTTTCTACCAATACTGCTTCCTCCTTAGGGAAAAAAGATGGAATGATGTCTGGTTTCACCTCCACAGGGAAGTAGTACGTAAAATCACTTTGGGTGCTAGAGAAAATAAGATAAGTGCCTACTTCACTTAAAGTGAATTGATACTCTACGAACAATTCATTTTCAACTCTGGTGGAGTCAATCAATTTCGGTGTGACCGGTGTATCCGCAGTGGTATTGAAATTGTCCTGCGTAAGGAAGGCCCACGTAAGTCCTGAGCTGTGCTTGGTGAAGACTTTGAGGGTCTCCCCGTCAGATGCAAGCCGATATTGGAATCTCACCGGACTGTTAGGATTGTACAAATAGCTGAAGTCCACTTGAGACAAGTCAACAGCAAATGAAACTATACTAAACGCGAGCAGAATGAATGACAGAATACCTCGGTGCATGACGAGTTCAAAGTAACCAAATTTCAGTTTCTTTGCGCAAAAAGAGGAAAAAATGAGTGTTTTCACCACAGAGATAACATCTGAAGAAATCCCTTCCGACAATCCTTTACATCAAAGGTTGTTGAAGGCTTACCACCTGGCTAAGCCTTTTATCTCCGGAGATGTATTGGAACTAGGATGTGGAGAAGGTCGTGGTGTAAAGGAAATAGCCCCTTTAGCAAAAAGCTTCACAGCTATTGACAAAATTCAATCCGTAATTGACAAGCTCTCTGCAGACCACCCAGAACATGATTTCCAACAAGGACACTTCCCTCCTGCTCCTTATGGCGATGATCAATTTGATACCATTGTCTCTTTCCAGGTGATCGAACACATTAAAAATGACCATCTCTTCCTCAAAGAAATCCACCGAATGCTCAAACCCGGTGGTACGGCTTTGCTGACCACTCCAAACATCAAAATGACACTTTCCAGGAATCCCTGGCACATACGGGAATATACAGGAGATGAATTGGCCAACATTGCGAAAAACTATTTCGAGAATGTTGAAATGAAAGGCGTGGCAGGTAGTGATCGCGTGATGGAATACCATGACGAAAACCGTGAATCCATCAAGAAATTTACGCGCTTCGACATATTCGACCTACAGCACAGGCTTCCTTCGGCACTATTGAGGATTCCCTATGATATTTTGAATCGAATGAATCGCAATTCATTACAAAAAGGCAATGATTCATTGGTCTCGGACATTGGACTAGATGACTACTCTTTGAGGGATCAACACGAAGAAAACCTTGATCTTTTCCTGATTCTCAGGAAGTAGCCTGCGTTCGTCGTACCTCAAACAACTCAACGGATTCAGATTTGCCTCTTAGCTCTGCAGCACCCCTGGGAATGAGTTCGAATCCTTCTATGTCTAAATTGTGTAGCATTTCCCGTAATTCTCCGGAAATTAAAAAATTGACACCCAGAACATTGCATTCTGCCTGGATCCTGCTTGTGGTATTGAGGACGTCACCGGTAAAAAGAATGTCTTTTTTTACCTGCCCGATTTCTCCGGTGGTCGTGGTGCCACAATGCATCCCGGCCTTGAATTCAGGAACTACACCAAAGGCCTGCTCATAGTTTAAAGCTTGATTTTGTAGCTCTTCCTCGATAGCAAAGAAACATTTGACACAATTCAACCCCCTCAGGCCAACATCATAAGGCCAGGAAAGTATGATCTCATCTCCTACGTACTGGTATACTTCCCCCCGATAATCGATGATGGCGTTGGTCATATCATCGTAATATTTTTTTAGCAACTCATAATAGCGCTCATGCCCTAGTGATTCAGCTAGGCTAGTGGATGATTTCATATCCAGAAAAAGGAATATTCGCTCTTCTTGCTGTGCCTTGGAATAGCGCCCTGAAAAGAAGCTTCTGACTGATTGGATCCCCAGATTATCAATGGTGGCTGATACAAACAGCACAATAAATATGAAGGATCCGGCAAAGATTATGATGGACCAAAAAGCAAAACTACCAATGAACGACCATACAGTTTCGGACAACTCAGGACTGAAAAGCGCATGCCCGGTCATCAAGGAATTCACAGGATAAATACTCAGAACAAAGACCGTAAGCATAATCAGTAGGTGCAAGACCGACTTCAATGCCACCTTCATTAGAAATGGTTTGGACTTCAATAACCTTGGCAGAATCAGCTCTTCCACGATGCCCACCGTCAGCCCCATGATGACGCCTAGTAAAGGGGTGGAGCGGAAAGTAAAATATGGATCGTATGGATTATCAGAACCAGGATAAACCCGCAAGGGCCCCATGAGACCTAGCTCTATAATCACATAGAGAAAGGCTCCAATCCCGAAAACGATGGGATAAGGAATGAGCTTGATCAGCTTCTTCTGGAGTCGCGGATTCATTTGGGCAGTGTGTTTTCAGAAGGCTTTATGTTCCCGGCCTTTCCTTCTGTCGGATTATAAAACACGCGCTGCGTAGGATAAGCAAAGTCCACATTATCCTCTTTAGCAAATGCCCTCAATAGCTCCTCCCATATTTTATGCTCATATATCCTCCTACGACGTGGGTTGACCAAATAGCGCATAGTAAGCTTTACACCGCTTTCTTCTATGGAAGTGTATACAGTTGGCGTAAGCGTCTTGTAAAAAATCAGAAACTTCTTGGAAGCTTCAATCAACTTTTTCTCCGCCGCCTTGGAAATAGTCTCCGCATGGTCATTGACCACTTTTTCCATGATCGATTTTGCCCGTTCCCAATCTGACTCGAAAGTGACTAACACACTCATTTCATTCCAGATGTGGGTAAAACCTTGCGTGAAGTTGGCTTGGTACTCCTTGAATACTTTTCCATTAGGGATATGAATGATACGACCGGTACTCTGATCTGCATCCACCCAATTGTTGATCTCGTTGATTGTAAATTGAAAGAATCTTACATCAATAACATCACCGGCAAATCCCCCGATTTCGATCCTGTCACCTACTTCAAAAGGTCGACGAATGAGAATAAAAAACCATCCTGCAAAGTTCACCAAGGGGTCTTGCAAAGCGATAGCCAGCCCCGCCGTGACCAGTCCAAGGAAAGTAGCCAAAGACCCTAGTCTATCTACCCAAATAGCGGCTATGATCAGAACTAGTAGAGCATAATGTGCATTTCGAATACCATTTTTCCAAAAGTATCGTTCTCTGGCATCCTTTATTCTGAATAGGATTTTAGTCGCAAAAAATCGTACAAGCCACAGAACAACGATAGATATTAAAGACAGCAACAATTTCCATTGCACCTCTTGCGATATATTCCATGATTCTTCTATCCAGCCTGTAAGGTCCATTCTTTCCTGCGGATCATATATTGGCCTAAAGGTAGGAATAGAATGGGATACCTTTTTCAATGGCTCCGAATGAAAACGATGATCTACTAATAGCCTGTAGAGAGGTCCTATATTCGCTTCATGTCAATAGGATTCATAGCTGCCATACTTACCACCGCTGCTTTTTTACCACAGGTCTATAAGACCATCAAAACCAGGCAGTTAAAAGACCTCAGCCTGACTACCTTTTCGATGATCTTCTTCGGCACTATTCTGTGGTGTTGGCATGGATACAAGATCGGGGATCAGCCTTTGATTCTCGCCAATGCCATTACGGCCCTTCTGGCTGGCATTATCTTATCTATGAAGGTTTGGTCTATG